>NZ_NAZB01000007.1:0-138866 GCF_003055045.1 Heyndrickxia sporothermodurans | reverse complement strand
AAACGGGAAAACAGGATATGTAAGCAGTAAGTATTTGGCGGTGAATACAAGGAAACCAAGTTCCGTATCCAAACCAACAACAAATCCACCAAAGAAACCGTCATCAGCAAAAACCGTTACGAAGTATGTTGAAGTAGATGCAGGATCATCGTTGAATATGCGAAATAAAGCGGCAACGAATGGAACTATCATTGCCAAACTAGCAAAAGGTGCAAAAGTTACTGTTTTATCCGAGTCTAACGGTTGGTCAAAAATCCAAGCAAACGGGAAAACAGGGTATGTAAGCAGTAAGTTTTTAACCGATAAAAAAGTTCAATCGAAACCAAAGGAAAAGACACCAGCGAAAACAGTCACGAAATATGTAGATGTCGATACAGACTCTACACTGAATATGCGAAGTAAGGCATCAACAAGTGGATCAATCGTGGCGAAACTAAAAAAAGGCACGAAAGTTACCGTCCAATCCGAATCCAATGGTTGGTCAAAAATTACTGCAAGTGGTAAAACGGGTTATGTAAGCAGCAAGTATTTAACGGATAAAAACACGCAATCCAAACCAACGAAGAACCCACCAAAACAAACGACACCAACGAAAACGGTCACGAAATATGTGGAAGTCGATGCAGGTTCAACGTTGAATATGCGAAATAAGGCATCAACAAGTGGATCAATCGTGGCGAAACTAAAAAAAGGCATAGAAGTTACCGTCCTATCCGAATCTAATGGCTGGTCAAAAATTACTGTTAACGGAAAAACAGGGTATGTAAGCAGCCAATATTTAGTTACATCAAAGCAAACAGAAACTACTACTCCAAAAACAAAATATGTCAACATCGCATCGGTTTCTGGAATAAGCATGTATGCAAGCCCATCAACGAACGCATCCGTTATCGTTAATATTGGTAAAGGGGTAGCTGTTCTTGTCTACTCGGAGTCCAATGGCTGGTCAAAAATTAAAGTATACGATCAAATCGGCTATGTGAAGTCAGAACTTTTATCAGCTACAAAACCAATTTCAAATAATAATGATCAAGGAAATCAAAATGGTGGAGTAGCCACTGGAACAATAATGTATGTAAATGTGGATGCGGGAACGAATTTAAATATGCGTTCATCAGCCTCTACAAATGGCACAATCATTGCCAAATTAACAAGAGGAACAGCTGTCACTTTTCTTTCAGAAAGTAATGGGTGGGCGAAAATCACCGCAAATGGAAAAACAGGTTATGTAAGTGCAAAATTTTTAACTACTAAATTACAGAATGCAAACAAAGATTCGAAAACGACGTACAGTGAGTATAATCTTACTTTAGATGAAATGGTTAAAATTCAAATGGCTGCAAATCCGCAAACAGATAATAAATACCGTACATATATTAGAGAAGATGCTTTGAAATTGAATTCTTCCTCTAAACCAACGGTAGGTGTTGTTCAAGGCAGCGGCTGGAACGTTAGAGGCGGCGCAGGGACGAATTTTTGGAGTGTTGGTCAAGTTTCTAAAGGGACAAGCCTGACGATTCTTTCGTCTAAAAAAGGTTCAGATGGTTATACTTGGTACGAAGTAAAATATAATAAAACATGGGTTAATGCTAGTCCTGACGATATCAAGTATTACTTAGATCCAAGTAATTTTGTTAACGATCCAATTAAATCATTACAATTTATTAATCTATCAAAAACGACCAATGTTCAAGCTGCAGAAGTAAATGATCGAATTCTAGCTGGAAAAGGAATATTGAGTGGAAAAGCTTCTGCATTCATTACAGCAGGAAATACGTATGGAATCAATGAGCTGTATTTAATCTCACATGCCTTGCTTGAAACAGGTAATGGTAAGTCCACACTGGCTAATGGTGTAAAAGTAAACGGAAAAACCGTATACAATATGTATGGAATCGGCGCTTTTGACTCAGACCCAGTTAAAGCAGGTGCAAATTTTGCTTACAATGCAGGCTGGTTCACACCGGAACAAGCCATCATCGGCGGAGCAGAGTTTATCGCTAAAGGCTATATCAATGCTGGACAAAATACATTATATAAAATGAGATGGAATCCGGATGCTGCAAGCTCATCACGTAAGGCAACTCACCAATACGCAACAGACATCGGGTGGGCCGTAAAACAAATCGCCCAAATTCATAATCTATATAGTCTAGTTAGTTCCTATTCACTCATATTTGACATACCAGTTTATCGAATTTTGTAAGGGTCACACAACAATTAGGTCAATTGTCCTAATTGTAGGAAAAAGGTCATATTTGTTTTCGTTTTGTAATGTTGTCATGTAATTAAAAAGAAATGTAATCATTGTGTTCTGTATATGGATAAATGGATATGTTAGGGTATGTACCATACTGTAAAAAACATCAGGAGGTAGCACCCATGAAAAACATATTATTGAAATCCATCGTTGTAGCATGTGTAGCTACAACTGCTTTTATAGGAATACAAAACCGAACTGCTGAAGCATTTACTGGTCAACGAGTAGTGAAATCCGAAAATGTTTGGGATACTGAGCAACAACAAAACAAAGGAAACTTTTCAAATATAAATAAAGGACAAAAGAATAATCAATCTGATGTTCAAATCAAAAAAATGGCACAAATACCTGATAAAACAAAGGTATTAGCCAAAAAGTCGGTTAAACAATTCATGAAAAATCGTGAAAAACATAAAAGTGTATCGATTTCTGCAAATGAGGAAGCTCTATTAGCCCGCTTAGTAGAAGCGGAAGCGAAGGGTGAATCTTACAAAGGAAAAGTAGCAGTTGCGACTGTCGTTTTAAATCGCGTCGATTCACCAAATTTTCCGGACACAGTTACAAGTGTAATAAAACAGGTAGTGGGACATGCTTATGCTTTTTCACCTGTTCAAAATGGTGCAATAAACAAACCCGCATCATCGGAAGCAAAACAAGCAGTAAAACAGGCATTAACTAGAAAAAATCGATTACACGGCTCAGTTTATTTTTATAATCCAAAAATTGCCACAGATAAATGGATTCAATCCCGTAAAGTAGTAACCACAATCGGAAATCATGTATTTCTAAAATAAAATGGACGAGGGGTCTAGCTCCTCGTCCTTTTATTTTGTTGTAAAGGAATACTTGACGGAGTAGGCACAACGCCCTTTCCTTTATCCATCAATCGCTGAAATCCGTAATTCAAAAAGGAAAATGAGAATGAAGTCAAAAAGAGATGAATCGGTTTAAACTTTTTTAGTTTGTAGAGACCAAATTTATCAAACAAAAAATTCAGTGGATATGCTAGCATCATATCCATTAATAAGTTAATTAGTGTATATAACCAAAACTTCCGATAAGTTAAATGAAATATCCATATGTTACCTACAAAAAAAGGACCAAAGATAAATGTAAGTGCATTATTTGCCGACGCTTTGGCTCCCCCTTTCACCTTCCACCATTTATAAGAAGTTCCCAAAACATTTTCAACTAAAAGAATGCATGCCGAAAAAAACGTCACGGGAAGAAATTTAATAAAAGATTTTTTCGGAAGAAAGATTGCCGTAAGCCAAGAAATCACAACAAGGCTTATTCGAATAATTGATACCATCATTTTTATCACTCCGTTAGTTTTCTTTAGTATGGATAAAACAGAAAGCGTTTATTCTTATAGAACAATCGTGTTTCACCAAATAACAACACTTTAAGGAAAAAACTACATTTAATCCCAAATAAGTACCTGACACCAATTATGCAAAACCTGAATAAATATTCCAAAAATGCATAAATGGTGTCAGGCACCTTTTGGGGAAAGGGTCGAAAGTTATCAGAATATAAAATAAATGATCGAAATATTTAAAATATTTACTCTTTAGGTATAAGGTTCTATCATATATAATTTTAAGTATTAAGAAAATTGCTAGGGGGAAATAGGATGAAGAAAAAGACATTGAGAGCTGCTCTCTTTTCACTGGCCATTGGACTGCTTATGCTTGTTTCGGCTTGTGGAAGTACTGAAAAAGTAAATAGTGGAGGAGCGGATTCGAAGGAAAAGCAGAAATTAAGAGTTGTAACAGATGCGGCTTATGCTCCAATGGAATCAATGGATGGGGATAAAATCGTTGGTTTTGATGTAGATATTGTCGATGCGGTTCTAAAAGAGGCCGGCTATGATTATGAGCTTGTCCATGTAGGATGGGACCCGTTATTTGTCGAGCTTAAAAGTAAAAGAGCCGATATTGGAATTTCATCAATCACAATTGATGAAGACCGAAAGCAAACCTATGATTTTTCTTTACCATACTTTGAATCAATTAATAAAATCCTCGTCCCTGAAGATAGTAGCATTCAAAGTGGCGCCGATTTAAAAGGGAAAACTGTTGCAGTGCAAAACGGTACAACTGGCCAAGCGGTGGCGGAAGGGATTCTTGGAAAAAACAACAAGGATATTAAAAAATTTGAAAACAATGTTTTAGCGATTATGGAGCTTTTGAAGGGTGGAGCAGATGCAGTCGTTGCAGATAATGCAGTCGTCGAAGAATATGTAAAAAACAACCCAAATAAAAAACTAAAAGTAATAACCGATTCTTCCTTTCCATCCGAATTTTACGGAATGATGCTCCCTAAAGGCAGCAAAATTAAAGAAGATCTCGATAAGGCGATAAAGAAAATTGTTGAAAATGGAACATATGCAGACATCTATAAGAAAGTATTTGGTTCTGAACCGAATCTTCAAGAACTTGAGAAACAGTATTAAGCTATTTTTTTCAAAAACAGCCACATGAAAAATTGCGTTTAATTACGCAATTTTTCATGTCCAGTAAAGGAGATGTCTCATGGATTTTCGTTTTGATCTAATAGCCGATTATTTACCACTTTTTTTACGAGGTACACTTATAACAATCGAAGTTTCTGTTTTGGGTATATTGTTTGGAACCGTCCTCGGTCTGTTTATCGGTCTCGGAAAAATGACGAAGAATAAATATATTAGACTACCATTTGTTTGGTATATTAACTTTTTCCGTGGCACGCCATTATTTTTACAAATCCTTCTTGTACATTTTGGTGTCATCCCAGCGATTATCAATGATACGAACGCATTTATTGCATTAGTCACTGCCTTATCGTTGAATTCCGCAGCCTATATAGCAGAAATATTCCGCGCTGGCATTCAATCGATTGATCGGGGACAAATGGAGGCCGCACGATCGTTAGGTATGAATCATAAACAAGCGATGCGCAATGTTATTTTACCTCAAGCGTTTAAGCGAATGATCCCTCCACTTGGCAACGAGTTTGTCGTTTTAATTAAAGATTCTTCACTAGGAGCCATCATCGCAGCTCCTGAATTGATGTATTGGGGACGCGCGATGCAAGGGCAATACTATCGTCCATGGGAACCATATCTGACAACTGCACTCATTTACTTAATTTTAACTTTGACCTTATCCTATGTATTGGAATACGTTGAACGGAAGGTGAAAACGGAATGATTGTCGTAAAGAATTTAAAAAAATCCTTTGGTAAAAATGAAGTTCTTAAAGATATAAGTATTAACGTAAAACCGCAGGAAGTCATTGTTGTTATCGGACCATCCGGTTCGGGGAAATCAACCTTTTTAAGATGCCTAAACTTACTTGAGACGATCACCGATGGTAACGTTATCATCGAAGGGGTCGATCTTACTGATAAAAAAACCGATATTAATCTCATTCGAACAGAAGTTGGAATGGTCTTTCAGCAATTCAATTTGTTTCCGCATAAATCAGTGATTGAAAATATTATGATGGCACCGATGAAGGTAAGGAAAAAGAGTAAGGAAGAGGCGAGGCGGAAAGGGATGGAACTCCTTAAAAAAGTTGGTCTCGCTGATAAAGCGGAAAGCTATCCCGACTCTTTGTCCGGAGGTCAAAAACAACGTGTCGCCATTGCCCGTGCTTTAGCGATGGAACCGAAAATTATGTTGTTTGATGAGCCGACATCCGCCCTCGATCCGGAAATGGTTGGTGAAGTATTAGAAGTTATGAAGCAACTTGCGAAGGAAGGGATGACGATGGTTGTCGTCACCCATGAAATGGGATTTGCGCGTGAAGTGGGCGATCGTGTTTTGTTCATGGATGGCGGCTATATCGTTGAGGAGAACATTCCATCCCAATTATTTGATCATCCGCAAAACGAAAGAACAAAAGCATTTTTGAGTAAAGTGTTATGAGAAGACCAAATCGCATGATTTGGTCTTTCTCGGCCACCAACTTGCATGTCGCTGTCGCTTAATCAATACTTTCCATCAAAAGTAAGAATGGCATCAATATAATTCGAATATTTTATATTGTTTTGCTAGTGTATTTGTAATAAAATGTTTAAAGGTTTAACTTTAAGGGGGTTATTATGTGAAATGTCCAAATTGTCAACATGAAAATGAGGGAGGGAATTTTTGCGAAAATTGTGGAACGAGGTTATTAGAGCAAGCAGGAAATGAAGTTGCCGCATCAGCTACACATCCAATTCAAACTCCATCTGAAAAAGCCCAATCCAATCAATATGTTGAAGCAACTAAGAAAATTTCCAAACAATATTTTCAATACTTTATTCAAGTGTTAAAGAAACCGTATGCGAACAGTCACTCCGTCGGTGAGGAACATTTTGTTAATGGAATTATTACAATTATTTTATACAGCCTATTTATACCTTTTATCCTATACTTCGGTGTAAAAATCCTCTTTTCCGGTATCAATCGTTTTGGTTCATTATTTGGTGCTAATATAAATGCAGGTCCGCCATTCGCGGAAACAGTAATTATACCGTTTTTCGGGTATCTTGTACTAACTATTCTAGTCATCACCTTTACCTTTGCCGCCATTAGATTAGGAAAAGTGCAAGTGGGGTACAAGGAAGTATTGGCACGTTTTAGCTCATTTTTAATTCCTTTCGTTGCAATTTTACTTATCGGATTAATTTTTGCAATCATAAAAATAAAATTTTTCCTAGCAATATTTTTATTAGGTTTTTTCGGTTCAATCCTAATGGTTCCCCCATTAGTCATCGCCAGTTATAAAAAAGAAAACCATGAAGGATTAGATGTTATTTTCGGCTCTTTGATTATCTACGTGTTAACCTACCTATCCATTCTAATTATGGGTGATTTACTATTTAATGCACTAAAAGTGGCTTTTAATAGTATGTTTGGTGGTTTTTTATGATTATAGAATTAAGCAAAATAAGCTACCCAAAGGAGGGTAGCTTATTCTTTAAGATGATTTAAGTGTGACAGGCTTTTTATAATCGATACCGTCTGGGTATACGTATCATTCCTTGCAGGATCCTGCAGTAAGTGAGTAGTCATTCTATCGATTAAAAAAAGTGCGCTTAAATCAAGACCGGGGGAGAAAATCCCATTTCTAATCGGATGAATCGTCCATAATACTTCATCGGAAAGTGCTGTTAATGGGGTGTCACCATAAGCTGTGAAAGAGACAATTTTTACACCATTTTCCCTTGCCTTTTCAATTGACATTAATAGGTCCCTTGTTTGCCCTGAACGAGAAAATGTAAGAAGAAGATCGCCTTCCTTTAACAAAGCACTTCTAATCACCATAAGATGTGGGTCAGTAACAGCTTCTGAAGTAAACCCCATCCGGCTTAAGCGATAGTTTAATTCCTGTGAGGCAAGTCCTGAGCTGCCTAGGCCATAAATGAAAATTCGATTTGCCTCTTGTATCATTGTTAAAACACGCATAAAGGATTCTTTTTCTGATAGTGCCCGAATATCTTTAAACATGTCTCGATATTGTTGCTGTAAGGCTTCATCAATATCATCGCTTTTTTCTATATGGGTTTGTTGAGCTAATTTTAATTTTAACTCGACAAAGTTGCGACACGAAACTTTTTTGGCAAATCTAGTAATAGAGGCTACTGAAACACCTGTCTTCGATGCAATCTCCTTAATATGGCTTTGTGAAGCTTCATCAGGTGACGAAAGTAAATAATCCGCAATTTGTCGTTCTTTATCAGAAAAGGAAGAGTACCTTGACTGAATGTCCTTTAATAATGAGGTCACAAAGAGCTCCTTTCTCCTTCGGAAACAGGCTATCCCTTTTGAATCTTTTCAACAAATCGAGCAGTAATTTGTTGTGGTCTAGATATAGCACCGCCAACTACAACTGAATGCGCCCCAAGGTCTAACACCTGTTTAGCCATTTCAGGTGTCATGACATTTCCTTCTGCGATTACAGGAATAGAAACGGATTGAAGGACTTTTTTCAAAAAATAAAACTCATTATCAAATAGTTTACTACCTTTTGTATCATTTGTGTATCCAAAAAGTGTAGTAGAAATACAATCAAAACCGAGTGTTTCGGCATTGACTGCCTCTTTTACTGTTGAGATATCAGCCATTAATTGTACATTTGGCGCTTTTTCTTTGATATAGGATACCAATTCTTCTAATGTTTCACCATTTGGCCGAACACGTAATGTAGCATCGAGTGCGATCATTTCACACTTACTTTCAAGTAATTGATCCGCTTCACGCTTTGTAGCAGTAATAAACACATCACTATTAGGATAATCTTGTTTGACGATTCCAATGACAGGTAGATCGATTTCCTGTTTTATTGCGATAATATCTTCTTTGGAATTGGCACGTATCCCACAAGCGCCGCCTTGTTTAGCAGCTAAAGCCATTTTTGCCATAATAAATGAGCTATGAAGTGGTTCATCTGGAAGCGCTTGACAAGAAGCAACAAGCCCTTTTTTTATGGTTTCTAACATCATTATTCGCCTACCATTTCTTCTATTTCATTTTTTATAATTGTCACATCAGGTCCATAGATTACTTGAATTCCTTTACCTTTTGAGATAACCCCTCTTGCACCTGTTTTCTTCAATAAATCTTCATTTACAACAGTTTCATTTTTGACCGTTACACGTAATCGAGTAGCACAGCAATCAACATTATCTAAGTTTTCTAGTCCGCCCAATGCATCAACAATGACTTGAGCACGTTCACTTTTACTATTAATTGATACTGCCGCTTCTCCCTCTTCTTCACGACCAGGTGTTTTAAAATTGAACTTTTTAATAAGGAAGCTGAAGGAAAAGAAGTATAGGAAGAACCAAATGATTCCTACGATAGGGACAAGTACCCAATTTGTTTTTGCATTACCTTGTAAAATACCAAATAAAATAAAATCAATAAAACCGCCGGAAAATGTTTGACCAATCGTAATATGAAGAATATGAGCCATCATAAACGCTAAGCCATCGAAAAAGGCATGTAAAACATATAGCACTGGTGCAACAAACAAGAATGAAAATTCAAGTGGCTCTGTTATTCCAGTTAAGAAAGAAGTTAAGGCAGCTGATCCCATTAACCCTGCCACAATTTTTTTATTTTGAGGCTTCGCTGTTCGGTAAATTGCATAAGCTGCACCTAGTAATCCGAACATCATCGTGATAAAACGACCAGACATGAAACGAGAAGTTCCAACATAGAATTCTTTTGTATCTGGATCTGCAAGCTGAGCAAAGAAAATTCGTTGTGTCCCTTCAACTAAATGACCATCCACGACAAGTGAACCGCCAAGGCTTGTTGTCCAAAAAGGCATATAAAAAATATGATGAAGTCCAAAAGGTCCAAGTAAACGGAGGACAAAGCCGTATATGAAGGTTCCTATATAACCAGTTGCTTCAACTAAACCACCCATTTTGAAAATTCCACTTTGAATAAACGGCCATACAATAAACATAACAACACCGAGAATAATTGCAGCAAAAGATGAAATAATCGGTACAAAACGTGAACCACTAAAGAAACCTAGGAATGGTGGTAATTGAGTTTTGTTGTAGCGATTGTGCAGCCATGACGCTAAAATTCCAACAACTACCCCGCCGAACACACCTGTTTCTAATGATTGAATCCCAAGTACCATGCCTTGCCCGGCGGCAGCGGGATTGTCTACATTCATTTTTCCCGTAATTGTAAGTAGGGCGGACATCGTCGCATTCATAACTAAAAATGCTAGAACTCCAGCTAAACCGGCAGTTCCTTTATCCGACTTCGCTAATCCGACAGCAAGACCTACTGCAAACAGTAATGCAAGATTAGCAAAGACAATATTGCCCGCACTCGACATAATCGTGAAAATGCCCTGTAACCATGATACATCCAAAAAAGGATAGGCTTTGATCGTATTAGGATTTGATAATGCACCACCAATACCTAAAAGAAGACCTGCTGCAGGTAAAACAGCTATCGGCAACATGAACGATTTTCCGAATTGCTGTGCTTTTTCGAAGAAACTATTCATCATTATACCCCCAAACGTGAAAATTATTTACAAGTTTAGTATAAAGTATTACAATAAAAAAAATCAACAAAAAAATAAGCGTTTTCATTACTTGTTAAAAGTAACCGAAAAAACGTTATCATTTGGAATGAAGTATTTAAGTATGTTACGTTTTTTCTATGTTAAAAAAGGAAGGAGAAATGATAAATGTTTAAATCATTATTTAAAAAAGAAAATAAGTCCATTACAATAACTGCCCCATTTAATGGGAAGGCAGTTTCAATAGAAGAGGTACCAGACCAAGTTTTTTCTGAAAAAATGATGGGGGACGGCATGGCAATTATCCCAAGCGATGGTTCGTTAGTCTCTCCAATCGATGGTGAAGTGGTGGATGTATTTCCAACAAAGCATGCGATTACTCTCCGCTCAAAAGAAGGCGCCGAAATATTAATACACATGGGACTGGAAACAGTAAACCTTAAAGGTGAGGGTTTTGATATTGGGATTACGGGGGGAGATAAGATCAGAAAAGGAGATTCCCTTGCAAAATTTGATATCGAAAAAGTTAAAGAGTTAGGGTATCAAGTGATTACACCGATCGTTCTATTAAATGGTGACGACTTTGACATTCAACAACGAATGTCAAATGAAAAAACTGTTAATCACAAAGATGTAATTATGGAGATTAGGAAAAAAGCTTAACGTCGCAAGCCTATGCATCGTGTGATTTGCTTGCTCACCGTATAAAAGATATAGTGGTAGGTGAGTGAACGGGAGAAAGGAAGAGTGAATTGACTGAAAGGATACAGAACCGTGATATTCGTCTAATTGCTTTAGATATGGATGGAACATTATTGAACAGTAAAGAGGAAATTTCTGAAGAAAATAAGCGGGTGATTGCCCGAGCGAAAGAAAATGGAATTCATATTGTATTAAGTACCGGTCGTAATTTTGCAACCGTCCACGAGTTTGCCGAGGATTTAGAGCTAAATTCCTTTTTAGTCACTGTAAATGGCGGTGAAATTTGGGATTCATCAGGCAAATTATTGGAGCGGAATTTGTTGCAGGTGGAACAAATCAAAATGATGTGGGATTTGAAAAATCTTCACAACACGAAGTTCTGGGCTATTACTGTTGACAAAGTCTATCGAGATGAGTTTCCGGACGAAAACACCTTTGCGGATTATGAATGGTTAAAGTTTGGCTTCGATGTAGAAGATGACCACGCAAGAAAAATCATCATGGAAGAATTAGAAAAAAACAAGCTACAAGTAACAAACTCTAGCCCGACCAATCTGGAAGTAAACCCATACGGAATCAGCAAAGCAAAAGCACTTGAAAAAGTTTGCGAACGAATCGGAATCACAATGGAAAATGTTATGGCAATGGGCGACAGTATGAACGACATCGCTATGATAACAACTGCAGGAATAGGCGTAGCAATGGGAAATGCGCAAGCTATCGTAAAGGAAGCCGCGGATTGGATAACAGATACGAATGATAATGATGGAGTGGCAAAGGCTATTCAGCGGTGGGTTCTATAGTGGGATAGTTAATTTATTCTAAGTCAATTGGCTCCTTTAGAAAAAGGAGCCAATTGAAAATTTAAAACGTAGTCATTTCATTTAAATTCTTTATTATCTAACACTATTACTTTATCCTTCTGTTGTTTACCGGATTGTTTTGTATGTTCGACCAAGCGAATAATATCCTTCGTGCAAATTTTTGCCCCTGCTACTAACAACGGTACACCTAAGAAATCAATTTTTAAACCTCTAGAAAGAAATCCTCCGATCGACATTGGAAAGGGAACGGTAGGAGAGGTATTTGAAAAAATGATCTTTTCTTCTTCGCCATATCTTTTTTGTAAGAGAAGACCAAGTTCTTTCATTGCAGGAACAACAAATTTTTGATTCTTCCTGCCTATTGTATACACTGGATTTTCGTCTTCATCTGTTCCGTGAAAAATCAATTTGCCAAAATCAGAAGAAGTTAATTTATTGAAGTAGGGAATCGCTAGTATTTCTTCCTTTGTCAGTTCACGATCTGTTGGCAGCTTTTTTAAATGAAAGGCTGCTGCCATAGACGTCGTATGGGTTCCGCCGTAATCGTTATATATATATATCACCATATCAACCTTCTTTATTATTTCTGTTAGCAGTTACTATTCCCACTAAAATTTATTTCATTCTTAAACAACGATAGTTAACGAAAACTTTTCACTCGCTTTCAATATTACATTCTTTATTCATGATAATTTGCAGTAAAGTTAATAATAATGACATGAAGGAGAAGTTGTCACTTCGTCTAGTTTTGTTGAAAAGTTGGTATTAACTCAACACCTCAAAAAAATTATACACAGTGTTTCTGTAGTTATCCACGAGAATTGGTGGATAATTCACAATTTATCCACAGTATTATCCACTACTTCATCTCTTTGATCGTGATCATTTAAATAACCATTTTCCTTCGTCGCAAAATTGACGGAAAGAAGACTCATTTCCGGCTCTATACCATACATTTTTTTTATTAATGCATCTTCTTGTTTATCATGTTCAAATGGGTTTTTAGCCATTTTTCTTTCCACTCCCTTGATATAGCTTGTAATTTAGAATTTACAAATCGATAACTTTTATCCACAGAAAAGTATGTATAGAAATTGAATTTTAACTAAAAAAGGTTAATACTGTATATAGGTTACTTCTATCAATGGAAAGCGGGGATACTTATGGAAATCCGAACACTTACACCTAAGGAATTGGATAGTCGATTAAAAGGAAATAAAGATGTTTTCGTTTTAGATGTTCGATCCGAAGACAAATTTAATGAATATCATCTTAAACATTCGATGAATATTCCTAAAACGACCATTTTTGAAATGGAAGATGCGGAAAATGTTAAAGACATCACACTTCCTAAGGATAAGGAAATCATTATTGCCTGTACGACTGGAAATTCTGCAGCAAAATGTGCAAACATTTTAGCGAAGAAAAATTTTAACGTTACTGTTTTAGAAGGCGGTCTAACCGCATGGAAAGAGTATTCGAAATCGAAATGAAAAGGGTGGGGCGATCGTAAATATGGCCTCTACACGTGCATTTATGTCCGAATCAAATTCCGAAGGCTATGCTGCTTCAAAAGGTGGAATCATTGCCCTTACACATGCAATGGCCATTTCCTTAGGTCAGTTAGGCATTCGCGTAAATTCGATTACTCCGGGCAGGATTGAAACAAAAGACTACGAAAGTTTAAGTTTTTCTGATCATGCACAACAACCCGCCAATCGCGTCGGAAAGCCAGTTGATATTGCAAAAGCATGTTTTTATTTAACTGATTTTGAAAACGATTTTGTCACTGGCCAAAATATTGTTGTCGATGGGGGAATGACGAAAAAAATGATGTATGAAGTGTGAAGAACAATAAAAAGGACAGTATTGGAAAAATAGTACCCGGACCTAGTTCAGGTACTATTTTTTTTCATTTGGTGACGTAGTTTGTTGATGTTTCGGATCATATGCGCGGTTTCCTCTAAGATGTAGATGACAGGGATTTGAGTGGTGATGTTAGCTTCTCCTAGGTGAACTTCTGTAACGTAATAGGAGATATTAATATCAGACATTTTTGCTAATGTACAGTTTTTGCTGTTCGTAATGCTTATGATTTTACTTCCTTCTTCCTTTAATAGATTGGCAAGTCTTAACGTATAATCGGTTTCGCCGGAAACCGATAAGATGATTGCCGCACTATCGTTTAGGTCTTTACTATTAATAGGGTAGAAAGGATCTTTAATAAAAGAAGAGAATTTGCCTAAACTTGAGAAATATCTGGCACCAAATTCCGCTAGAATTCCAGAGCTTCCTGTTCCCACAAAAATGACTTTTTCAGCATGGGCAACTAGTTCCGCCGTTTCTTGTATATATGATTCGAAATTCCCTTTCATCGTGCGTTCCACAAATTCTGAAAGATAATGTTTCGTTGATTTTAAGTTGGCTTCCTCATTTCGATCCAAATGAAGCTTTAGTTTTACCTTAAATTCAGAGAATCCTTCACAATTTAGTTTTCGACAAAAACGCAAAATGGTTGATGTTGAGACATGGGTTTGATCAGCTAGCTCACGGATCCTCATGTAAATCACTTTGTCACTATGTTTTGTGATGTAATTATATAGTGAAATTTCTAAATCATTAAATGATGAAATCACCTCATTTGTAAACAATCCTCACACACCACCTTATATTAATAAACTTAAAATTTAGACAACTATTAAAGTAGTTAAATCATATCACGAATCATTCAACAAAAAAACAAGATGTTTCAAAAATGTAACAAGTTCCTTTTAGCGGAAAAACGGACTAAATGCTTATTTTTGCTTACAGAAAAAATGAAAGCGGGTACAATTCAATTAAAGAGGAGGGAGCGTGGGATCAAGACGGAGAAAAATTATTTTTGGTATAAAAAGACATTGAAACAAGTGGGAAGAGGACTATCCACTAACATCTTACAGGGGGGTTACCATGTGAAAAAGCTTTTATTAGTTTGTGCAGCAGGAATGTCTACGAGTTTACTAGTTAATAAGATGAAAGATGCAGCAAAAGAAAAAGGTTTGGAGCTTGAAATCTTTGCATTGCCTGTATCTGAGTGTGAAAGTGTGGCGAGTGAAGTGGATGTTGTTTTATTAGGACCACAAGTTCGCTATCAAAAGCCACAAGTTGATGCGATCATTGAAGGCAGGGTACCAGTTGAAGTAATTGACATGAGGGATTACGGGACAATGAATGGAAAGGCGGTTCTTGAGAAAGCGTTAAATCTTATTAGGTAAGATTACTTTGGCTTACACACAAAGGGGAGCACGGTGTAAATTGATTAACCATTTTACTATTTAGGGGGAATTTTTTATGGGGTTTATGGCTACTTTTGAAAAGGTCGCCGAAAAGGCACTTGTTCCTATCGCGACAAAATTAAATTCACAAAGGCATATTATAGCTATCCGTGATGCTTTCATATTGGCATTTCCAATTACATTGGCGGGATCATTAATTGTTCTTTTAAACTTTGCTATTTTGGCACCAGATGGTTTTATTGCAAAAATTTTATTTTTGCATAAATTATTTCCGAATTTGGCAGATCTTCAGTCAGTCTTTTCACCAGTACTAAATGGGTCTACGAATATTTTATCAATGTTTATCGTGTTTCTAGTGGCGAGGAATATGGCTATATCCTTGAAGGCCGATGAATTATTATGTGGTTTAACTGGATTATCTACATTTTTTATTATCTATCCACCATATAAAGTGGTAGATGGCGCAAGCTTTTTATCGACACAATGGGTAGGTGCACAAGGACTATTTGTTGCTCTAATCGTAGGATTGGTTGTTGGTGAATTATTCAGTCGACTATCCAGGTCTAAAAAATTGCAAATTAATATGCCTGCATCAGTTCCACCGGCAGTATCACGTTCGTTTAAAGTGTTATTCCCAATTATTATTATTACTGTTCTATTTGCAATTGGAAACGCTATCATAAATGCATTATATCCAAATGGGTTACACGAATTTATTTATGCGGTACTTCAGACCCCTTTAAAACATTTGGGAACAAATATCTTCTCACTTGTTGTATTATGTATTGTTTCCAATCTATTATGGGTCTTTGGTATTCATGGACCAAACACGGTTGCGGCCATTCGTGAAGCGATGTTTGCGGAAGCAAACTTAGAAAACTTGAATTATGTTGCGGCACACGGTACCGCATGGGATGCTCCATATCCTGTTACTTGGGCTATCAACGATGCTTTCGCTAACTATGGTGGTTCGGGTATGACACTAGGATTATTAATTGCGATATTCATTGTATCTAGGCGGAAGGATTATCGAGAGATTGGTAAATTATCCATAGCTCCCGGACTTTTTAACATTAATGAGCCCGTTATCTTTGGTCTTCCCGTTGTATTAAATCCAATTTTGATTTTACCATTTATTATCGTTCCAGCGGTTAATGTCATTATTGGTTATTTAGCAATATCAACGGGCTTAATCCCTGCCATTGCCTACGCTGTACCATGGACGACACCGGGACCATTAATTGCGTTTCTCGGTACTGGAGGTAACTGGGTAGCTTTAATTATTGGATTTGTCTGTCTAGCGGTGTCAACAATTATTTACTTACCGTTCGTCATTGCCTCTAACAAAGCAGCTAGCAGCGGTTATAACAGCAGTTCAGAATCGGAAAAAACAGCGTAAGGAAAGAAAATGATGATGAATGAAATATACGTTGAAATTTCATGTGGTCAAATTAAATTTATTAGAGAGTTTTTTAAAGAATACGAGGATGAAAGTGTTTCAGTTAAATTAACTAAGTCAGAAAAAATTAAATCCGTTTTTCTAGTAACAACTAACTTATCATCAGATGATACAGTTAGACATTTGAAAAATGTTTTTAAAGAAACACCTCATGGTACAGCATTGCACTATGCTATGCGAGTGTTAGAGTAGTGTATTAAACAAATCTTATATAAGTATTTTTTCTAAGAAGAAACGAGGTGTTGCTTTTGAAACAATATATTTCTTTCGATATCGGTGGCACAGATACTAAATTTGCAGTTTTAGATGAAAATGGAGCTTTCCTTCAAAAAGGAAAGTTCCCAACAAATCGATATTCCGGCCAATCAATTTTAAATCATTTAATAGAGGTTACAAAGGAGCAAAATGATCTAACTGGGGTGGCATTAAGTGTTCCCGGCTTCGTCAATGTTGAAAATGGATATATTGAAGTAGGGGGAGCCATTTCCGATTTTAATAAATTCAATATAAAGGATTATTTAGAGGCGGAATTACAATTGCCTGTTAGTGTAGAAAATGATGTGAATTGTGTTGCCTTAGCTGAAAAGTGGAAGGGGAATGCACAGCATGAAACGGATTTTTTATGTATGACAATTGGTACGGGGATAGGCGGCGCTTGTTACTTGAATAATCAATTATACCGCGGATCATCTTATATGGCTGGGGAATTTGGTTATATGATAACTAATGGTTTGCAAAATAATACTGTAGGAAGATGCACATTAAGCAGTACTGGCGGGTTGTGGGGATTGCGGGAACGATTTGCCCATTATAAAGGAGTTGCTGTCGAAGAGGTGTCAGGATTAGATGTTTTTGAGGCATATGAGAAGGGAGACCCCCATGCATTGCATGAGGTGAACCAGTTTTATGATAGCCTTTCTATTGCGATTTACAATCTATTTTTTCTCTTTAATCCGAATAAGATTCTCCTAGGCGGAGCCATTAGCCAAAGGGATGATTTAATAAATGAACTAACATGGCGCATCCAGCGGCTCCCTTCATATCGGGGAGAGGTACCAATTGAATGTTG
Organism: Heyndrickxia sporothermodurans; assembly: GCF_003055045.1. NCBI lineage: Bacteria > Bacillati > Bacillota > Bacilli > Caryophanales > Bacillaceae > Heyndrickxia > Heyndrickxia sporothermodurans. The sequence goes on along the minus strand of NZ_NAZB01000007.1, from coordinate 121,250 downwards.
CTTTTTAAAGAATGATGCAGGTGTACTCGGTGCTTTATATCACCATTTTGAAATGTACCAATCATTAACAGAATAGGTGCTTTATTCGCGATATTTGTAGTTTTTGGTTAAAACACAAAGATTGGAGCGGAAGCTGCGAAGAGGCTCCCGAACCTCTCGCGGAAAGCGAGAATCTGGAGCAGAACTTAACAGTCAAGGATATAGCTCCTATTTGAAAGATTTCCATTTTAATAGATAGAAAGGGGGAATAAATGGATGGAAGGAATGGAGTTAGTTGCTTTTAATATTATTAGTAATGCGGGAACAGCAAAAAGTTTAGTGATGGAAGCATTGTATGCTGCAAGAGAAGGTCGATATGAAGAAGCTGAGGACAAGTTGAAAGAATCCCGCCAGTATTTAACGGAGGGGCATAAAGCACATCACCAGCTCATTCAAGAAGAAGCATCAGGGAATAACTTTACTTTTTCGCTACTTATCATGCACGCGGAGGATCAAATGATGAGTGTCGAAACAATAAATGATTTAGTAAAAGAAATGATTCGAATGTATAAAGATATTCATTATTTGAAAGGTGAAATTAGCAAAAATTCAGTAGTGAAATAATTAACTATCACATTTAAAATTCAAACCTTTCATAATCTAGAGGAGGTAAACATGACTAAAGGGATAAAAATTGTAACGATTGGTGGAGGATCTAGTTATACTCCGGAGTTAATTGAGGGTTTTATTAAAAGATATGATGAGCTTCCGGTTCAAGAGCTCTGGCTAGTAGATATTGAGGAAGGAAAGGAAAAGCTGGAGATAATCGGAAACTTGGCTAAGCGTATGGTTCAAAAAGCGAGAATTCCGATTGATATCCATTTAACACTCGATCGGAGAGAGGCGTTAAAAGATGCCGATTTCGTAACGACACAATTCCGTGTTGGCTCATTGGACGCTCGTGCAAAGGATGAACGCATTCCACTAAAATACAATGTCATTGGGCAGGAAACAAATGGTCCAGGTGGATTATTTAAAGGGCTTCGAACAATTCCAGTCATTTTAGATATATGCAAAGATATTGAAGAGTTATGTCCCGACGCATGGCTTGTGAATTTTACAAATCCTGCAGGTATGGTGACAGAGGCGGTACTTCGTTACAGTAATATTAAGAAAGTTGTAGGCTTGTGTAATGTTCCAATCGGAATGAGAATGGGAATTGCAAAAGCATTAGAAGTCGATCCAAGTCGAATTCATGTTGATTTTGCAGGTTTGAACCATATGGTTTTTGGTTTAAATGTTTATTTAGATGGTGTGAGTATACTAGATTCTGTCATTGATAGCATGACTGATCCGAAGAATGAAATGACAATGAAAAATATATCCGGGTTAGCATGGGAGCCTGATTTTATCCGAGCATTAGGGGTTATACCATGTGGCTATCATCGTTATTATTATAAAACCGGTGATATGCTGACGGAGGAGCTTGAAGCGGCAGAAACTGTTGGTACGAGAGCAGAAGTCGTTCAAAAGTTAGAAAAGGATCTATTCGAATTATATAAAAATCCTGAATTAGATATGAAGCCTCCACAATTAGAAAAACGCGGTGGTGCTTATTATAGTGATGCAGCATGCAGCCTTATTAATTCAATCTATAATGACAAACGCGATATTCAGCCAGTAAATACAAGAAATAATGGAGCGATTGCAAGTATTCCAGCTGATTCGGCTGTTGAGGTGAACTGTGTCATCACAAAAGATGGTCCTAGACCGATTTCAGTTGGGGATATTCCAGTTGCCGCAAGAGGTCTTGTCCAGCAAATTAAATCGTTCGAACGTGTTGCGGCAGAGGCTGCGGTGACGGGAGATTACAAAACGGCTTTATTAGCAATGACAATAAATCCACTTGTCCCATCTGACAAAATAGCCAAACAAATACTAGACGAAATGCTAGAAGCACATAAACAACACCTGCCACAATTCACACAAGCAATAAAAGCATAAATCATAAAAAGTGTCAGGCACCGCTCATGGACAAACAACTATGTTTTCCACGGTGCCTGACACTTTGTGTAGTTGTTCACATTTTAATCGTCCCAGACTTCGTTCATAAGTTTTTTGATTTCTTTTCTTCTTTGTTGGGTTGATTTTTGATCAATTTCAAGCTGACCTTTGACTAGGATTAATACGTCGCCAATTTTAGCTTTTGCGGGAATGGAACGTTTATCAATCTCAATCATTTTTCCTTCTTCTGTTTCACAAACAGCGATTTCACCTTCAAAGCGGTCAATAATATATTTCATTTGAAAACCTTCCTTATTTAGGAATAAATGAAGTTTGCGTTTTATATGATTTCCCTTTATATTTTGCGGTTACATCAATTTTTACTCGAAAACTTGTAGATGCACGGCTAATTTTTACAGGAAGGGGCTTTCCGATTTTTCCATTATAAATGGTGTCTTTACTTTTATAATGAAATACAGCTTTGTATGTACCGCTCGGAATACCCTTTACAGTTAAATGTACCGTACTGTATTGCTTTGGTCTTGTTTTATCTAATTTTGCAGATAACTTATAGGAAGCTTTCCCTTTTTTACTAGATTTGGACACACTAGACGTTGAACTAACCGGTTTGGTGTTAAAAGAGAGAGACTTTCCATCCGTTTTTGCAATGATTGTTCCTTGTTTATCAGTTCGAAATACTTTCACTTTATTGCTGTTTAATCGATTTAGAACAGTGGATGTTGGATGTCCATAGTGATTTCCTTTTCCAACAGAAATAACAGCATAGGTTGGGTGAACAGCTTTTAAAAATGCCGTACTAGTGGATGTGCTTGCCCCGTGGTGTCCTACCTTCAATACATCTGCTCTTAACGATTGCTTTGAATGAATCATATCTGTTTCGGATTTTATTTCGGCGTCACCTGTAAATATAAATGATTTTTTTCCGTATGTAAGTTTTAAAACAGCACTCCAATCATTTAAATCACTTTTGCTATAGGTTTTTACTGGTGCAATAAATTTTGCTGATACACCTTTAATAGGGAGTGAGACCCCTTTAGTAGCAGATTTAATTTTTAGCCCCTCATGCTTAACAGCCGTTAAAAATTCTTTAAATGCCTTTGTTGTATGGCTTACCTTTGGTGCATATACTGACTTCACTTTAAATGCTTTTAGTACTTCATCGAGTCCACCTATATGGTCTGCATCAGGATGAGTGGATATCATTACTTCAATATCCTTTACTTTTTGTTTTTTTAAATAAGCTACAACATCACTGCCGTCACGATTTCCTCCATCAATTAAGATATCATCACCCTTAGGCGTCTTAATATAGATACTATCGCCCTGTCCAACATTAATAAAATGAACATAAAGATCCTTACTTGCCCCATGGGTCGTGCTAGGGAAAAGAGCAAAGGAAAGTAATAAAATAAAACTAATAACTACTTTTTGTATTTTCATAGTTTCGCCTCCTTCAATAATTTACCACCATTTAAGTTAAGATGGAAGAAGTTTTGGCGAAAAATCTGAAAATGACAAAAAACCCTAAATTGACTTAAAAGCTGAATTTTCCAATGACGGTACCTGACACTATGTGTAGTTTTTCACATTTTAATCGATGAATTTGTTAGAGGGAAGCAGAATTTTTTTTAAAGTTTTGAAGGGTTTTAGTAGTTTTTGTCGAAAGGTTTTAAGGTGGACGTCTTCTCTTTAATTTCTATAATCTTTATAAACTCTTTAATCTTTGTAACCCCCTCTATCCTTATGTTATCTATCCCGTTACATGTCACTTATTTGTATCCTCTTAAAATCAAATATTCATAATTGTTATCCCAATGTGTTTTGTCTTTTCTACTTAAAATCATTATTTTATAAGGAGATGAAAAATGGCTTCTACAGTATATACTTTTACATTATCAGGGGTTGAGGGGAATGTCGTTGAAGTAGAGACTGATGTTCTTATCGGTACGCCTTCAGTGTCTATTGTAGGATTAGGAGATAAGGCGATTAAGGAAGCTAGGGAGAGGCTGGAAGCAGCTATCATGCACGCTAATTATCACTTCCCTCTGCAACGAGTTATTTTTAATTTGGCACCTTCTGATATGAAAAAAACCGGTACTCATTTTGATTTAGCAATGGCGATTGGTCTACTCCTTCGAACGAATCAAATTAAAGCAAAGCAAATAAAACAGACAGGTTTCATCGGCGAGCTCTCATTAAATTCTTCCATCCGCCCTGTTTCGGGAATTTTGCCAATGGCAATGAAGGCAAAGGAAGAGAACATTACAAAATTGATAGTAGCAAAAGAAAATGTTAAGGAATCGAAATTAGTAAAAGGGATCGATGTTTACGGATGTAATACATTAACAGAAGTTATTTCCCTCCTCAATAATGATTCACCACCAACAATAGATGACTCCTTAGATTTAGTAGACTCCCAATCTTCAGATACATCATTAGATTTCCAAGATGTAAAAGGACAAGAATGGTTGATCAATTTCATTACTATTGCCGCGGCAGGCGGTCATAATTTTCTTATGATTGGCCCGCCAGGATGCGGCAAGTCAATGATAGCTAAGCGAATTCCCACTATTTTACCTTCCTTATCAGAAGAAGAGTCATTGGAAGTAATGAAAATTTACAGTGTTGCAAATTTATTAAAGAATAGTAATCGAATGATGACGGAAAGACCCTTTAGAGCTCCTCACCATAATGCATCAACGAATTCGATTATAGGCGGTGGTCCTTTTGCTAAGCCTGGTGAAATATCACTAGCCCATCATGGAGTTTTGTTTTTAGATGAATTGGGGGAATTTAGTAGAAAGACATTAGATTCATTAAGGCAGCCATTAGAAGATAAAACAGTTACAATCTCACGTGTGTGGGGAACCCATACCTATCCAGCCAATTTTATGCTTGTTGGTGCGATGAACCCTTGTCCATGTGGGTATTTTGGTCAAAATCGATGCAAATGTACAGATTATGAAATATTTAAATACCGGCAAAAATTATCCGGTCCAATTTTGGATAGGATGGATATTCAAAAATACGTAGGCATGGTTGATTTTTTTGAAAACAAAACGAAAGGGAAAAGTTCTAGTGAACTCCGAAAAATAGTTGAGCAGGCAAGAAAAATCCAACAGGAACGGTATAAAAACATCCCGCTGATTAATTGTAATGCCCAGCTGACCCCTTCTTTAATCCAAACATTTTGTCAGCTTGATAAAGAGTCAAAAAACCTACTTCGTCAAGCAGCCAAACGTTATTATTATAGTGGACGTGCCATTCATAAATTTATCAAAATTGCAAGAACCATTGCTGATATAGAGGGGGAAGAGAATATTCGTATTTCACATATAAGAAAAAGCTTACAAAGCCGTGATATGGAAAAAGAGGACCAAACATTTATTGGGGGTAAAATATAGAAAATGGAAATATTTTGGATTTGGTTAAGCTTGTTGAAAAATGTCGGACCTATTACTCAAAAAAAGTTAATCAACCATTTTCAAACACCTAAAAGAATTTATGATGCAACAGAAGAAGAATTAAGAAATATAAAAGGGATAAGAAAAACAGCCATTTCTGCGATTATTAATAGTAAAAGTTTGAACGAATCAGAATTAATAATCAATCGGATGCAACAAAATGATATTAAACTGTTAACCATTCATGATCGTTTTTACCCTATTCTAGCAAAGGAGTGTAAAGAATCTCCTGTCATTTTATACTATAAAGGAAATTTCAAGAAGTATGAAACAGCAATCGCAGTCGTTGGTTCTAGACGGTGTACAACATATGGAAGAAATGTGGCTGAGGAGATTGGAGAAAAGCTTGCGTGTTTAAATATCCCAATCGTTAGTGGATTTGCAAAGGGAATAGATAGCTATGTACATGCGGCATGTGTAAAAGAGGGAGGATATCCGATTATCTTTCTAGGGGGTGGAGTGGATGTTTGTTATCCAAAAGAACAACGTAGACTCTATGATAAAATTTTAGAATCCGGAATAATCCTCTCACAATACCCTCCGGGAACATTACCAAAGCCCAAACATTTCCTACAAAGAAATGCATTAATTAGTGCATGGTCAACCGAAGTGATTATAGTAGAAGCAGGTAAAAACAGCGGGGCTCTATGGACAGCGCAGTTTGCAAGAAATCATGGAAGAAGGATTTTGGCTGTTCCTAATCAACTTTATGTGAAAGAAGGAGTTGGAACAAACCAACTACTTGAACAAGGAGCAATCCCCTTTTTAGGAATCGAAAGTCTGGATGCAGTAAAAAATTTGCCAATACTTTATGAGCAAAATCTTATTCAGAAACTACGATCACATCCAATTCTCTCCATTCTTACAACAGCAACCTCGATACCAAAACTTGCATTGCAATTGAATATGAATAACGAAGACCTCATGAATGAACTCTTCGACCTAGAGCTCCAAGGAGAAATTACAATCCGTGGAAACATAGTTAAAAAGACAAATGGCAAATGAATAAATAAGAATAATTATTCAGTAAAATGAATAAATGGTACCTGACACCAGGTGTCAGGTACCATTTTACCAAAAAAAGGAGGGAACTTTATGCCTCGGAAACCGCGAATTTGGTTTGAGGGAGCAAAATATCATATTACTAGTCGCGGAATTAGGAGAAGTAATTTATTTTTTGATGATCAAGATCGTAGTATGTATTTATATCTTTTGCGCGAGGCGATGGGGAAATTTCCGTTTAAACTTTATACTTATTGCTTAATGACCAATCATATCCATCTTCAGATTGAAACGATCAAGCACCCGCCTGGCGAAATAATGAAACAAGTTCATACAAAATACGCCAAATATTTTAATAAACGGTATGATTTTACCGGTCATGTATTTGAAAGTCGTTACGGAGCGGAACAAATTGACAGGCCCGATTATGAACTAGAAGTGAATAAATATATTCACTTAAACCCGATTAGAGCTAATATTGTTCAACGTTTGGAAGATTATCCATGGAGTAGCTACCGAACATATATATTTGGGGAAGAAAACTCTCTAGTTTTTACCACCCAAATCTTTTCCTACTTTAAAGATCCCCTGGTTGTAAATTATGAGAAATACTTACACGAGCCATTTAGTGCTATCTTTATATTACCAACTGGAAAAATAGTGCATCTACCAAGGGAGAAGCCGATTCAACAGAGAATAAAAAAGGGGAGCGCGAAGAAAAATTGTAATTGAAATTTTATTACTCTCTTTCGTTTTTCAAAATGGAAATTATATTATTAATGAGTCTGCGCCGTTGTTTATTTGGATAGTTAGAAATAAGACTGAATTCTTTTCTGAGCTCGGTTTCATTTTTAAATATCTCAATTACACGTTGCATTTCCGCGTCTTCAAACTGTTCCCTTATGATCATTGGTTCAAGGTCCTCTCCGAATTCAGATTCAGATTCTGGTCCTCGCATTAAATAAATCAGATGGTTATTTGATAGATTGGTTACTTTAATAAAATCATCAAGTATCTCTGCACTCAGTGCTTGTTTTCCAGTTTCCCATTTTGATATTTCTGATTGTTTACGTCCCATTCTAGCACCGAGTTCTTCTTGTGTTAGGTTTAATTCTTCGCGAATCAATTTAAATCGTTCATGAATGGACATACAAACACCTGCTATCTCTTTTTAATTTTAAGATAGCGGTTTTACTACTAGAAAAAATACAATATTCCTATTACGAATATTTATTTGTAGTCTTTTTTGGAATAAAATATTAACAATATTCAATTTTATTTTACAATTGTACTAAATGTTGCTATATTCCTAGTATAAAAGTAATAGAAAGGAGACGTGGGGGATATTCTTTTTCACTTTAGAGAAATTTTATCCAATGGACAAGGCATACATGGAGATTATCAATTAATTTGTCATGGCAAAGCGGTTGGTGAGAAACTAGTGAAAGTGTATTCTGAGTTTCAGTTTCATCACGCCCTTCAAAGTATTGCTTTATCATCGAATTCATCATCTTTTGTTCCAATTACACCACTTAAAGAATGGAATTCACTTAAAATTGAAATTCACCACGAAAATTTAGAAAATCATTTGAATATTAAACTAATCGTTGATTTAGTCGAGAAGAGTGTTTCTTTTGAGACAAGAGAAAGTATATCGCCACACTTGCTTTCAGGCCTACTGTCATGTTTCGGGATAAAGAAAGGAAAACAAATTCTTTATTTTACTTCACAAGTCCCGATTAAAAAACGAAGAAAACTAAAAAAACGACATAACCGATAAGAAAGGACAGGTGCGCTTCATACAAATTATGAAGCGCCCTGTCCTTTTCATAGCACTTTGTTTTAAAAATTTAAGTGTCTATCATATGAGCACAAATGTCCATTAACGGTACCTGACACTATGCTCAGTTTTGATCATAGTAAAGGCTAAAAAAAGTGATTGAAATAAATTTATATTTAGGGTAAACTGTTAACACCATTAAACGAAGGAGTGAACCAAAGGGCGATGAAAAACTAATCCTAATTTTTATGAAAACATTCGTTATAGTCACGAAGCATTTTTCAAAAATAGGATTAGTCTATACATTTATAAAGTTGATGATTGTACAGAGGTGGAACATCCGACTGTACAGTGTCCTTTTATGGTTCTAGATGGCCCCCTATTTGAGAAATGCATGAATAGGGGGTTATAATTTTGGAAAAAATAGTTTAGTTAGCTACAACTAGAATGAAATAGGTTATTTCTATATTGGAAATGAGCATCTTTTCTTAGTATTTTGCTCATCATCCAACAACAGAACATTTTAATATGAAGAGGAGAATCCTATGGGACAATTATTTAAAAACAGATTTGTTCAAGCCATTTTTATTTCTGCGTTATTTTTACAGGTGGGTATTTGGGTTAGAAATTTTGCCGTATTATTATACGTCATGGAAAAAACAAATGGGAATCCATTTGCCGTTTCGATGATATCTGTTGCCGAATTTGCTCCAATCTTTATTTTTTCCTTTATCGGTGGAACGTTTGCTGACCGATGGAAACCCAAAAAAACGATGATCTGGTGTGATGTTTTAAGTGCCGTTTCAATCTTTGCAGTTATTTTAGCTCTAGTTTACGGTACTTGGAAAGCAGTTTTCTTTGCTACATTAATTTCATCAATTCTTTCCCAATTTTCACAGCCTTCCGGAATGAAGTTATTCAAAATGCATTTGAAGGAAGAGTTAATTCAATCAGCGATGTCCATTTATCAAACCATTTTTGCAATTTTTATGATTTTAGGTCCAATTCTTGGAACATTTGTATTCCAACAATTTGGCATTGACGTTTCGATTGCTATTACTGGGGTTGCTTTCCTTTTATCAGCCGCTGCTTTAACGTTAATTCCTGCAGACCACTCGATGGAAAGAGAAACAAAAGCAACATCGCTTTGGCAAGAAATGAAAAGTGGTATTCAATATGTATTAGCCAAAAAGGAATTAAAACTACTCGGTATTTGTTTTATGGCAGCGGGTCTTGCGATCGGCTTAATTCAGCCGCTTAATATCTTTTTAGTAACTGAACGATTAGGTTTGCATAAAGAAAATTTACAATGGCTTCTTATGGTAAATGGGGCTGGTATGATTATTGGCGGAGCTTTTTCAATGGTCTTTTCGAAAAGTACACCTCCGCAAAAACTACTTGTTTTAGGAATGCTAGCCAATGCAATCGGGATGAGTATAATTGGTGCTTCCACCGTTTTATGGATCACATTAATAGCAGAGTTTGTATGCGGCTTTTTTATGCCGAGTATCCAAATTGGTATTAATACGATGATTCTTCAAAACACGAAAGCTGATTTCATTGGGAGGGTAAATGGAACATTAAGCCCACTTTTCACAGGATCAATGGTAGTAACTATGAGTGTTGCTGGGGCATTAAAAGCACAGTGGTCCATCGTCCCTATGTACGAAATCGCAGCTGCTCTCTTCATTATCGGATTACTATTTATAGTTCCGCTATACAATAAGAACGTACCAAAAAATATGGAAGTTTCAAAAGATGGAGCATAATCTGTTATAAAAGTGTCAAAACCGTGCACAACTGCACGGTTTTTCCTTGATGAAAAATCGGGTTGTATACTCATAAGACATAATAGATTTCGGGCAAAGGATTATTACGTTCTTGATTTCATTTTTGAGTTTAGACTAATAGCTCTTAAAATAAATAGTTTGTCTTGAATTGTTAGCGACCTCCAACTACGAACTTTGATTTTCACTTTTAAATTCTCCTTTCGTCCTTTTATTAAGGATTGTACATGCAGAGATTTTTTTAAGATGCCATCTAAACCTTCCAATTGATTTGATTCTATTAATATAGTACCGCCATTTTTTTAAAGTGAAACCTTGCAAATATCGACATTCTTTCAAGACTGCATATAACAATTATAGAACGCCTCATCCTTTTTAACGATTTCTTTTTGCCTAAATTGCTTGACCGTTAAATACATAACACGTATATGATAAATGTGAAAAATCATTTGTACTTTGTACTGTGGAAAGGAGTTTATGTATTTTTCATTGAAAATAAAAGGAATTTTCGAAAGCGTAAAAGTAGATGACCTTTTGAAGATTATTTAAATGGTATGAGGAGATTTCTTTGTTAGGTATTTTGTCGTGTAAAGGAATTTTTTGTCATTTTGTTAAAACTATTGTCGAATCTATTCCAATTTTACTAAAATTTTTACATAATATTTATAAAAATAGTAAATTTGCTTGAAAGTGGGAGAAAAGGCCCATGCCATATGATGAGTTTAGATTAAAAGAAAAGATTGAAAAACTAAGACAAAAAATGATAGAAGAGGGATTGAATAAAGGATTGAAAAATATGGACACTGTAGCATATAGTCAAAAATTGGATCAGTTGATATACGAATACCAATTAAAAATGTAGCCAACTTGATCCTAATACTATAGCCACCTCTCGTTGGTGGCGATATCTCAATTGAAATGTACACTCAAAATCATAAGAAAAATTCCCTATAAAGTAAAAACAACAATCCATTGAACACCCCTCCCATAGGTGCCTGGCACCATTTATTCATATTTGTGTATAAATAATCCAAAAAATGCATAAACGGTACCTGACACCGTTTATGCATTTTTGAGAATAATTATTAAAGTATTTGCATAAATGGTGCCTGACACCATATGTGACACCATATGTTACTTCTTTGTTACCATTTTTGGTGGTGGGGGCTGTATACTGGTATTATTCTAGTGGGATAGATGTTAAGGGGATTTTGTAGGATACTATTTACGATTCAAAGAATAATAATGATTTGACTAATTGTTTGTAGAAAGGTAAAGCTGGGATGAAACGTTTAATTATATATCTGATGGTATTTATAAGCATCATCTTGATAACAGGTTGTGATTTGGGTAAATCTCCGACATCGCTGATTCAAATTCCGCAGTTATCAAAGAATAAGCAATTTTTAACGAAAGCAATTAAGAAGGCAATGCCTGCGGGTGCCGTTCTTGTTACTCCTATTAAGAGTTCAACGAAAGAAACAATTCACATGGTCGATATTGACGGAGATCATGTTGATGAAGCGATTGTTTTTTACAGAAATGAAGAATTCGATCGCGAAATATATGTATTAATTTTTAAAAAGAAAAATAATAGCTGGGTAAAAACAATCCATGAACAGGTTGGTGGTTACCAGCTTCATACGCTTTATTTTGCTGATATAAATCAAGATGGCAAGAAGGATATCGCACTTGGAATAGATTCCACATATCCCGGGACTGAAGTTTTGCCAGAAAATATGACGAGGGAATTGCATATTTACACAATGAAAGGCCATACATTAAACAGGTTTTTTACAAAACAATACACTGATGTTGTCGTAGATGATTTTAATAACGATAAAGTTCCAGATATATCGCTTGTTACTTTTAACAGATCTAAAAATGCAAATGTACAATTATTACAATGGAGGCATAAAAAAATAGAGACAATCTCAAAATTGAAATTGCGTGAATATGTAAATGGAATCGAGAATGTCTTCATTGGTCAATTAAGTGATCACCGAAAGGCACTATTTCTAGACTCCGGAACAGGTGCACACTCAGGGTGGACCGATATTATAAAATTATCAAATCAACAATTAGAAAGAATAAAAATAGACGAACGACAATTATTAAAAGCTTACTACCTTGATTCAAGAGATGTAAATGATGACGAGATTACTGAAGTTGGAAATATGTATCAACCTCAAGGATGGGAAGATGCCCCATATTCCGACACGCCATGGATAGTAACATATACACAGTATGATTCAAAAGGGAAAGGCACGAAAGTTGAGGAAAGATATGTAGACGTCACACACGGATTTTACGTTGTCATTCCTAAAAAATGGTGGATGAATGTGACGGTGGAAAGAGGAAAGAATTCATTAAAAATTATTGATTTACCTAAAAAAAATATCGTATTTGATATACAGTGGTATCCAAATCATGAGTCACTAACTTCAACAAATTCCCGTGTAATTACTAAATCCGAAAAGTATACGTTTGTCACTCAGTCACAAGCAAAGATGAGTGAATACCAAGTTTATTTTCATTTATTAGGTGAAGATTTTGAATAAGTTATTTCCCATACAATTATTTTATAGATGGAAGGGCCATGACGTATGAAGAGGAAAGTAATTTTATATTTTATGACAATCATTGTGTTAATGCTCTTTCTTTTCATTGGGCTATTTAGTATTTTTCTTAAGCAATATTATTATGGAGGAATCGCCAACACACTGGAAAACCATGCAGAAACCTCCTCGTCATTTTTTAACAAATATAATACGTTGTCCAATAATAATATCAGGGAAATGAGCGGGGATATTATGGATAATTTCAATTATGAATATGCCGAATTACAGCTACTTAGCCGAAAAGGAGAAATTATTCAATCCTCGTCCGGATTTAAAGTAAAAAATGAAATTATTCCAGTTGACCCGGCTGTGCTTGAAGGTCATTCTAACTATTCGGTTGAAACTACGGAGGATAATAAGGAAAAAGTACTATCTGTGTATACCCCTTTAATGTATCAAGGACAAGTTGTTGGTGTGTTGAAATATATTTCTTCATTGTCCCAGGTAAATAAAATGATGAATACACTGATGTTCGAAATGCTTGTAATTGGGAGTATTGTGGCAATTATTGTTTTTCTTATTAGTTTAAAATTAGCAAACTCCTTCGTAAATCCTATAAAAAAAATTATTGAGTTTTCAACATCGATGGCAAAGGGACATTTCAAAGCAAGAGTTGATGAAAAATATCAAAATGAACTTGGTGAGCTTGCGCAATCGCTAAATTTTATGGCTGATGAAATTGCACGAACAGATAAAATGAAAAATGAATTTATTTCCTCGATTTCTCATGAGTTAAGGACGCCATTAACAGGTATAAAAGGCTGGTCGGAAACGCTACGTTCCTATGATGATTTGACGAAAGAAGAAGTTGAGCAAGGGATGACAATCATTTCAAATGAGACGAATCGTTTAATTGGATTAGTTGAGGATTTGTTAGATTTTTCTCGTTTAGAAGCAAATCACTTAAAGGTTTATAAAGAGGGAATACAGGTTGACCGAATTATTGAACAAGCAGTATTGCAGCTTGAGAAAAAAGCCGAGGCAAAAAAGATTAACATTGTATCTGAACTACTACCGGTTATAATAGATGCGGACCCCAATCGATTAAAACAAGTATTCTTAAACATTATTGATAATGCTATCAAATTTTCACACATAGATGGGGAGATTATCATTCGAATGAAGAAGATGGGAAAAGGCGTCTGTATTTCGATTGAAGATGAGGGGATTGGGATCGAATCAAGTCAAATTTCTAAGCTAATGGATAAATTTTACCAAGTCAACGCAAAAGCAGTCGGAGCGGGATTGGGACTATCCATCTCAAAAGAAATCATTGATTTACACGAAGGAACCATCAAAATTAACAGCAAACCGAACGAAGGTACAACCGTTTCTATCTACTTGCCATTCGGTACCTGACACCATTTATTCATTTTTCTGCATAATTATTGCAGAATTTGCATAAATGGTGCCTGACACCGTTTAGAGGGTGATTTGGTCGATTGATGGTTTGATTAGGCCTTGCATGTATTCCGTTCCGGAGTATAGTTGGCCGTTTGATGTGCGAAACATGAGATGTGTTTCATTGAATTCTGTTGGGGAGGCCAGGCCGGCTGCTCCTGCAAGATTAAATAATCCTTCTCTTGTTGAAATGACATAATTGCAGACACGATACATTTTTTCTTCGATTACTAAAGCTTTTTCGCGATTTGGATCAGTTGTCGCTACTCCGACTGGGCATGTGTTCGAATGACAGGTTTGCGCCATAATGCAACCGACTGAGATCATAAAGGCACGTGCTGTATTTATTAAATCGGCCCCTAAGCAAAGAGCGTAGGCCATCTTTTCGGGAGTAACTAATTTTCCTGAAGCAATAAGTTTCACATGATTACGCAAATCGTATTTCTTTAACATTTCATGTGTAATTGGAAGTGCTGTATATAGAGGCAATCCCGGACCATCCGCTAATTCCTGATAGGTGGCTCCCGTTCCGCCTTCTCCACCATCAACTGTTATAAAATCGGGAACTTTCTCCTCCTGTGCCATTGTTTTGACCAATTCTTCTACTTCATCTCGATTACCGACAACAATTTTTATACCAACAGGTTTGCCGCCAACCTCTCTTAACTGTTGAACAAAGTCTAATAATCCTTTTGTATCGTGGAACTGTCGAAAACGATTGGGACTATCAATCATTGTCCATGGCGGAACACTTCGAATCTCTGCAATTTCAGGTGTTACTTTTTCCGCTTCCACATGTCCGCCACGAATTTTTGCTCCTTGGGCCAACTTTATTTCAAACGCCTTTATTTGTTCGATTTCACTTTTTACCTTAAAACGTTCCCACGAAAATTCTCCATCATCTGTACGGTAACCGAAAAGGGCCGGTCCAATCTGAGCAATGATATCTACATTCCCCTTCAAATGATGCGAGGACAACCCACCTTCACCGGTATTCATCCATGTTCCCCCCGCTAACCCAAGCCCGTTCGAAAGAGCGGTAATTGCGTTTTTGCCAAGAGAACCGTAGCTCATCGCAGATTGTCCAATTAACCCTTTTACATGAAATGGCTTCATACACCGACCTTTTCCAATGATGATTTGATCGTGTTCGGATAAATAATAGGGATCGACATCCGCTTTTTCAGAATGCTCTTTTCTGCTCAACAGTTTTTCATTATCAATTTTATAAAGATATGTAGATATTTTTGGTTGTTGCACAATCCTTAAATCTTCCCGCTGAGTTGGAAACATTGCATTTTTAAGAAAAAATCCTGATCCCTCAAAATTACGTTCAGAACCGAAGGAGGTAATTCTTTCTTTGTACTTGCCCGATTTTACAATACTTTCATACTGATTTCTTGAAAAAGGCTTTCCTTCCTCATTATTTAAAAATAAATATTGCCGTAACTCAGGTCCAATCTTTTCGACAATATACCGAATACGACCTAAAACTGGATAATTTCGTAATACAGCATGCTCTTTCTGACGTGCATCACGGTAAGATATCCAAAAATAAAAGCCAATTGGAACTACAAAAACAGCTACCATTAAAATAAAAATAATAACTAATAAAATTTGTGTCCAATTCATCATTTCTCACCCTTTCGCAAAAGTCTTCTACCTAAACTTACTTCAACATAATATAAAAGATTCCTGAAAGGGGTATTTTTTGAAAGGTAAGAGGGAGTATAATTTTTTTTATGTTTAATGTTTCTAATAAATATCTACTTTGTCTAGCTTCAGCGCCTAGCCCCGTGCATTTGTTCTTGTCTAATAATGAAACTTTTTTCAGGTAAACACGTATTAGTAAGTTAAGTAGTCGAATAGATCGATATTCTTTCTATTCAAGAGACATACAAATGGAGGAATAATATGTACTATCTTATTTCATTATTTGCATTAACATTAAACCCATTTATATGGAAAAACTATTATAAAGTGAAGGCATTTTTGTATTTTCAAGGATTACGTTTAATTGCGGGAATTGTCATTACTTTTGTTCTTACCTATTTCGGTCTTATTGATCATACATGGGAAGCATTTATAAGCTATGGCTTGTATATTATCGGCATCTTTTTCATTCTCGATATCCCATTTATCAAAGTGAAATACGGGGTACTGACACCTTTACTAGGTTTCGCGTTTATCATTGGAGGGCTATATTTTACCTTTATTTATCCGATAACGATCACAAATGACAAATACGAGTTTGTTAAACAAAAGGTAACGGTTGCGAAGAAAGATGTCTCCGCTATTGATGAAAAACATATCCCTGTTGTACCGGAAAAATATGCAAGATACCGTAGCGAAAAGCTTATAGGTGAACTTAAGCATTCCTCTTATTATGATCTAGGGGAATCAACCATTCAAAAAATCGACAATCATCTTTACTGGGTGACCCCGATTGAATATACAGGTTTCTTTAAATGGCTCAAAGGAGATAAAGTCCCTGGATATATTAAAATGAGTGCTGAAGATGAGCGTGCCGAAGCAGAGCTTGTCAAAGTTGAAATGGCCTATGTACCTTCAGCATTTTTTAATAAAGATGTGAAAAGGCATGTACGCTTGATTCATAAAGATATGATTCTATTAGACGTTAGTTTTGAACCGGATGATAATGATCATCCATACTATGTTATCCCCTATGGAAAATATGAAAAGTTTCGTAATATTATTGATGTCAAAGGAATTTATTTAGTTGATCCGGTAACCGGAAGCACAAAAGATTATCCGATCGACAAATTACCAGACTTTATTGATCATGCAATCCCGACAACCGTAGCCGAAGATTGGAATGAATGGTACGGAAAATATGTTCATGGATTCTGGAATTCCCTCTTTTCTCAGGAGGATGTAATGGTTCCGACGGAATGGGAAGATATAGATGAAGTGAATGGAGTGTTTAACGAAGATTTGCAATTGCATTGGTTCACTGATTTCACTCGTCCAAAATCAGGGAGCGGCTCGATGGTGAGTTACTCTATATTAAATGCGAGAACAGGGAAATTTACATTTTATACAGAAGGAAATGGACTATTAAATGGGAAATCAGCAATGAATGTCGCTGAAAAAACATTTAGAGCCAATAAATATGAAGCCGGGACACCAATTCTTTATACAATTTATGGTCAATTTACATGGGTGGTTCCACTAATGGATTCAAATCATGTGTTCCGCCAAATGATGCTCATCAATGCAAAGGATGAAAAGGTTTATAGTACAGGGGACACAAAACGCTCCTTATTTGATGATTATAAATACGCAATCGCCACGAAGCTCGGGAAGGATGAAACAACTCCTACCGATAAAGCTTTGCTAAAATCACAAAAAGGAATTATTTCACATGTATATAAGGCAGAAACCGATCGTGGAACAGCTGTGAAATTTATGCTTAAAGGCAATGACAAAATCTTTGTCGTACAATCAACCGATTTTCCGTACTCAATTTTTATTGAAAAAGGAATATCCGTTGAGTTTAATTATATAGACACGGAGGAAACGATTGCTTCGGTAAATGGTGAGTTCAAAATAAATGAATAAATGATGAAAGGACAGCAATCTGCTGTCCTTTTTACGTAATATTAAAAATGGAAAACAGCATAAAGAATGGATGAACAGATTAGTTTGTATTAATTCTTTTTAACAGATACCTCGTTAGAAAATGTGCAGAAAAGGATGAAAGATAAAGAGCCGAGGACTTCCATTATAAATAGGGTATTTAATATATTTTCCATGAAAAGCACCTCCGATAAATTAGGTCTTTCATATTTTATTATAACTAGTAATTGCTAAGAAATAATGTACGGAATATTAATATTTCTTAAAGGTATGCTTTTTATTAGTAGAAAAATGCAGACGGATCCAACCGCCTGCAATATTTATTTTATAACAACTGGATTTGGCGCAACGGGAACGGGAATTTTGGTATTGAATTGGATTTTTCCTATTTGACTGATGTTTGCCTCTTCAGCACCAGTAAAGGTGACTGTTTTATAACCAAAATCTCGAGCTGTAAGGAGTAAACTGTCAATCATCCTAGTAAATGTACGATTATTCATAAGCTCAGAGTCTTTCGAAAATTGAACGGTCACATGCTTTGTGTCCTCTTCGGTCTTCACTTTCTGGATGTCGACACCCCTTGGAATCGGAGCATGTAATGGTGGATTTGAACTGAAATGCTCACTTTCCATATTAGTTATTGCTTCAGGCAATGTCTTATACTTTTTCGAAGACGGAGCTAAAAATACCGGATAATCTTGATCATACATATATTCGAAATACGCCTTCTGCCCAGTTGATTCAATAGGAAGAATGGTCTGTTTATTGTTCTCTATTATTGCCCCAGGTTTTCCTTCTGTTTGAAACTCAACCTCGTCAACGTTTTGATAACGGAGGGATTCCTTTACTGTTTCAATAAAAGCTCCGCCCCTTGAAGAAGAACTTAAGGAACGATTATCTTGCAAATCGATAATGACCTTCTTTCCGTTTTTTTCACTTTTTGCAGTGGAAAGTTTATTTATATTTTCAAAGTCTGCGGGTTGAAGCCCCCATGATTCACTAGGAATATTATCAAGATTTTCTTTAAATTCTTGAATAGATGTTTTTTCTTTTTTATCAATTATGATACTGATTGGCACGACAATATTTTCGCCCTTTGAAGCAGGAAGCCCAAGTGTAATGAAATTTTGATCTTTCTGCACCACGTAGCGTTGATCCGTTTCGGAAAATACATTCGGTACCTCAGGTGCACTTAATGCCTTCATGGCAACATCTCTTTTAACATTTTCAACACTGCTTTTTTCTTCTATAGAACCTGATGAAAAATGAAATAAGGATGCTACGATAAGGAAGGCGACGGAAACCGTACCAAGGGATGCAACGGTTGGAAAAAACCATGAGTGATTCTTTTTCGTTTTTACTTTAGGTGCTATTGCTTGATAGATCTCTTCCGGCGTCCTGTGGTCTTTTACGACCGGAAGTTGCTTGAATAGTTTTTCAATATCGTAGGATTTATCGTTCCAACCGTATTTTTCCACAATTCTCCTCTCCTTTCTCTATTTCATTTTGCATCAGCGTTCTTATCGTTTTTAAGGCCCGATGCTGTGTTGTTTTGACTTTTCCTTCAGACCAACCTAATACAGAAGCCGTTTCCTGAATGGATAGGGATTGTATATATCTTAAAATGAGGACCAACCGTTGGTCCAGCTTGCATTTATCTAAACAGCGATACATCATTTGGATGGATTCATTTTGTAGTGCAATCTCTTCAGGGAGTGGAGCAGGGTCACTAATAAGATTTGTTTCACCATCAAAACTATCGGATATTCGGTGTTTCCATCTTTTTTGCTTCCGAAAAAAATCAAACGCAACATGTTTGGCAATGGAGAAAATCCATGTTTTTTCACTGCTTCTATTTTCAAATTGATGATACGATTTTAGGATACGAATATATACTTCTTGAATTAAATCTTCAGCATGTTCACGGCTTTTAACCATATAAAACAGAAATTGAAATAAATTTTGATGATACTTTTCATAAATGTCATAAAATTGTTTTTCCATCACTACTCCCCCCTAAATACATTAGTCGAATGGAACAAAAAAAGGTTACAAAAAATTTAAAAATTTAATTTAAATGTAATAGAGGGAGAACAAATTGTACACAGTTAATGTGTAATGAGTGATGAAAAGGGTAAATGGATAAAAACTAACGAGGAGTGTTTATCGTGGATAAAAAATCAAGTACTAAAACATTCGATCACCCAGAACAATATAAAACAGAAAAGGAAAGTCTATTTGATAAATATGAAAGCGAGCAAAATGTGGACCCAATTCCGATGGAGGATTTAAACGAAAAAATGCAAGATGAAAAAGATAAGCATAAAAGTAAAGATACCTCATCTAGTGAAAAAAAATATAAAAATGAATAGATAAGTAGAAAAAAACTGCGGAAGAATGTACATCAATTTCATCCTTCCACAGTTCTTTTTAAATATGTAATCAATACGAAACTCGGATATTTTCTAATTCCCTCTGTTCCAAATTTTTTAAAGTAAACCCGAGGTTCTTACAAAATTTAGCGATAGACTTAATTTGTTGAAGGGTTGTTATGATAAATGTTCGATCCCTTTGTATCGTATCTTTAATAGATGACAGCATATCCAACAAAGCGGCAGACTTTAATTCAGGGATTGCTTGTTGATACGCTAAAGTTTTTTCAGTAACTGGAAGAATCCAAAGATTACACTCAAAGGGAACCTTCAATAATTGAGAAAACGCATCTGCCTTCTCTAAAGGAGTTCGTAATGTATAATCAAACATTTCAAAAACAATCTTATTTGAAAAATCTAAAGATCGAAAAGGATAACTTCCTTGTTCATCAAAAACCTGAATCATTAATTTAGATTGAATTACTTCTTTATTTTTTTTTGTAGCTAGATTGTCCATCATCGATACTCCTTTCAAATTAGTTTTATAACTTAATACCCAAAAATAAAAAAAGGAAAACCTACTAACCTCTTTAACACAATTTCTCGAAAATAAAGGGAGGGAACCAAAGATTTTGTTCCCTCCGATAGATTTAAGTTTTATTAATATGAAAAAACTTTGTCAAAAGCCACGGACCTTCAGGGAAGCCTAGTGATAACTGCCACGCCCCGACACCGCCAATTTGGAATTCACGGATAAGCTGCATCTTTTTGCTTATACTTCTAGCATCCTCAAATCCAACTACATGACGATTTCCTTGACCGTCAACATAATAGAAATAGGGAGATTCATATTCCTTTGAATAGTGGATCTCTGCTTGGTGCTGCATGGCAAGCCGTACAGCATTTTGATTAGAAATTCCCGGAGCAATCGTTTTTGGATTATAAGGCAGTGTCCAATCATAACCATATAGAGGAAGACCTAATAGTATTTTCTTCCGCGGAACTCGATCAATTGCAAATTGAATCGTCCGTCTTACTTCATTAATAGGAGCAACTGGTCCAGGCTCACTAGCACTATGATGCCAGTCGTACGCCATAATAAACATCAAGTCGACGACAGAGCCTATTCCGCCATAATCGTAGCCCTTCAGCCAAGGGATATTGTCACTTGTTTTCGGTGGGACAGCAATCGTTAATAAATGACCGGCAGGCTTTAACCGATCACGAAGCTCTCGCAAAAATCCAGTAAAAAGATCTCTATCCTTCTCAAGAGTCATTTCAAAATCAATGTTTACGCCATCGTATCCTTTCGTTGATACTTCTTGTAAGATTCGGTTAATGAGTGTATTTCTTGCTGTAGAATTATTCAGCATTTGACTAGTCAATTGTGAACTAAATCCAGATTCCGTTAAGTTAGTTATTGTCATTAATGGTTTTACCCTATGCGACCATGCTGTTTTAATTGCTGTAAGATCGTTTAGTGTGCTTAATCCGCCATCAGGAGAAAAATGATATTCAAAAAGAGCAATATAGGTAAGATAAGGCGAGAAGTCGGTGATTAATCGTTGATCTGCTTGTGGAGTTCTTACAGAATAATACCCTAAACTTGTCACATAATAATTTGAAATATTAGGGATTCTAACTATCATTCCTACTTGTAATCGAGCAGGGTTAATGGAAGGATTTGCTCTTCTAAGACTTTCAACGGATACAGAAGCCATTTGTGCAATTGTATAAAAACTATCCCCGGGCTGGACAATGTATGTGTACGAAGGAATAAGTAATGCCTGCCCGGGAACGATATTCACTTGATTTAAGCCATTCGCAAGTCGAATCTGTTCAACAGGAACCGAATACTTCGAACCAATTCGATATAAAGAATCGCCTTGTTGAACGGTATAAATAAACATGATGATCGACTCCTTTCCATACAACATTGTATGAAATACATACCTGTCTATATGCTTATCGAATGAATAAGGACAAGTCGAAAATAAATATAAAATGGGAAATTTTAACGAGAAAATAAATCTAAAAATGTTAAAAAAATTGTCGATAAAAAAAGAGATTAATAATAATCTAAATCAATTGTTGATTTTTTAACTACAATGATCAGAGCAGACCAACAGCGAAAAATCAACAGTGATGGATAATAAAGCTTTTAAGTGAGAAGATACATAAATTTTCTTTCTTATAACGAACCAAGGAGACTAGCAACGTGAAAATCAAATTAAATAAATTCTTCAAGATGACGATTCGAAAAAAATTATCTGTATCTTTTGTGATTATGTTAATTGTACCAACAGTAATTATCGGTGCATCGTCTTATTTCAGCTCGAAAAATAGCCTTGAAAAGGAAATGATGAGAGCAGCAAGTGAAAATGTAGATACTTTAAATAATATTATTGATGATACAATATCCCCTTATTTATCGGATGCTGATTTTTTTGCAGAAACAATAACATCAAAAGATTACAAAGGGTTAGAAAGTCCAAAGATACGTACGAAACTCGATCAGTATATAAAGCTTCATAAATATGTGCAATTAGCTTATATTGGTACAGAAACAGGATTAATGATTAAATCTCCGAAAAGTAATGTTCCAAAAGGATATGTACCTAGTCAAAGACCATGGTATCAAGAAGCGATGAAACAGCCGGGTAAGACAATTATTACTGAGCCATATATATCCTCAACTTCAGGTGATATGGTTATTACCATTGCAAAAACATTGAATGACCATTCCGGAGTAATAGGAATAGATATTTCTTTGGAAAATATTAATAGTATCGCTAAGAAAATTAATATTGGTGCTAAAGGGTATACCATGATATTGGACAAGAGCGAAAAGTTTATCGCCCATCCGCACGAAAAAGGTGGAAAAGCAGCAACACAATCTTTTTACAATAAGCTTTACAAAAAAGACGCCGGACAATTTACTTATCATTTAGATGGTGCCGCGAAACAAATGGTGTTTAACACGAATAAGCTAACCGGTTGGAAGATAGCGGGAACGATGTATTTGTCAGAAACAACTGATGCAGCAAGACCGATTATGTTGAACACGGGACTCATTAACCTAATAGCGTTCATTATTGGTGGAATCGCAATATTCCTTATCATTCGTTCTATAATTACACCACTGCATAAATTAAAAAATGCAGCTAATCAGGTGAGTGAAGGGGATTTATCCTTAAATATAGACGTACAAACTTCCGACGAAATCAATGATTTAGCCCAATCCTTTAATTCGATGACAAGAAATTTAAGGGAGTTAATTCAGCAAATAGATGAAAGTGCCTTTCAGCTTTCCGCATCTTCGGAACAATTGAATGCAAGTGCGGAAGAAACGACAAGTGCTACAGAACATGTCGCGGCAGCGATTGAACAAATTTCGAAAGGAGCAGAAAATCAAACGGTTGGTATTGAAAATAACGCAAATGCAATGGATGAAATTGCCCTCGGCATTGGAAGGGTAGCAGATAACACGACACAGGTAACAGAATTGACAAGAAGTACAACCAAATTGGCAGATGAAGGTGGAGCGTTTGTTAATCGTACAGTCGAGCAGATGAAGGAAATCTATCAATCGGTGGAACAGTCCAATGTAAAAATTACTGCTCTATCTGATCGTTCCAAGGAAATTAGTACGATCATTGAAATGATTACGGGAATCGCCGATCAAACGAATTTGCTGGCATTAAATGCAGCGATTGAAGCTGAAAGAGCTGGAGAGTCCGGAAAAGGCTTTGCAGTAGTAGCTGACGAAATTAGAAAACTCGCCGAACAATCAAGACAATCAGCACAGCAAATATCAACACTCATTACGGAAATACAAAAGGAAACCGACAGTTCTGTACAGACAATGCATGACGCGACTCAGAAAGTGGAGTTGGGGCTTTCAATTTCAAAAGAAACAATTGCAAAATTCAATCAAATTTTACATGGAATGAAAGAAATTGCTCCACAAATGGAGGACGTTGCAGCGATTTCACAACAAATTACTGCCGGTGTTGAAGAGGTTACATCTATAGCGAACGAACTTGCGTCGATTGCAAAAGAAAACTCATCGGCAGCAGATGAAATTGCCTCAACAACAGAAGAAACAGTTGCATCAATGCAAGAAATTACTTCTTCATCGAAAGCATTGTCGAAACTTGCGGAAGATCTTCAATTACTTTTGAAAAAATTTAAACTGTAACAACTCCCCCTCTTCCAAATTGGAACGAGGGGTTTTCTATTTGGTGGCATGTATTTTCTAAAATACATCACCTAGTTCAGCCAATTGAACAATGAACCAATGGATATCTATACCAGTTCCGCAACTTTATCGTATATAATACTTATAATGAAATTTACATAAGTTTAAGTATCAAATCGAGGTGAAAAGATCGTGAGTGGAATTGTTGGATATATAGGGAAATCTTCGGCTCATACTGTCATATTAAATTGTTTAACCCATTTGGATTACCGTGGCTACGATTCAGCTGGAATTGCCATTTCGAATATGAAAACGATTGAAGTACGTAAAGAAAAAGGACGTGTCGAGGATTTAGAAGCATTATTGGAAATTGAGCCGATGACGAATGGAAAGCTTGGTATCGGCCATACAAGATGGGCCTCACACGGTGCACCTACAGTATTGAATGCACATCCATTAAGCGATGAGAATGAACAATTTTTTGTCGTTCATAATGGGATTATCGAAAACAATCGCCAGCTTAAAAATATGTTAATAGAAAATGGTCACCATTTTACTACCGAGACCGATACAGAAGTGATTCCACATCTACTTGCACATTTTGATACAGGCAATTTTGCGGATACGGTAAAAAAAGTTTTGCCATATTTAAAAGGTTCATTTGCGTTAGCAATTATGTCAAAATCTGATCCCGATACCATCATCGCCATATCACAAGAGAATCCTTTAATTATCGGTTTTGGTCAGGATGAGGCATTTTTATCATCGGATATCTCTGCGATTCTTTCCTATACGAAAGAAATATATCCTATTAAAAACGGTGAAATTGCAGTCCTTTCTCCTAAAGGAATAAAAGTAGAGACGGTTGAAGGAATGTCCATTCAACCAGAGAAAAAAATTGTCGAGTGGGATCAGGCTGATTTTAGCAGGCAAGAACATGAGCATTATATGTTAAAAGAGATTATTGAACAACCGAAAGAAATTAAGAAAACATTAGAAGGCAGACTAATCGATGATCGTGTTCATATTCCGGAACTTGAGTCTTTTTTAGCAGAAAAAACAATCGATCAATATCAAAAAATTGATATCGTCGCAACAGGTACAGCTTACCATGCTGGAATGGTAGGAAAAAAAGTTATGGAATCGATGCTCAATCTACCTGTCGAAGTGTCGATTTCTTCCGAATTTCGCTATGAGCATGGACCGCTTAATGAGAAAAATCTCGTCATCTTCATTAGTCAATCGGGAGAAACAGCTGATACATTATCCGCTTTAAAAGAAGCGAAATTACATGGCAGTTCAACAATAGCAATTACAAATAGACAGCGCAGTAATCTTGCACGGAAAGCGGATTGTACGATATGTACAAATGCTGGACCGGAATTATCCGTTCCTGCAACAAAGGCTTATACTACCCAAATTACAGTCTTACTGCTGCTCGCAATCGTGTTAACAGAAAAAACAAATGGTCCGGGTATGGATCGGATTCCGGAAATGATAAAAGAATTATATAATCTTCCTGAAGAAGTTGAGAAAACGTTAATTATGACACAAGATGCAATTGATCAGTTCGCACAAGTGACAGAAGATCAAGATAACCTGTTTCTTATTGGGAGGGGGCTCGATTATGTGCTTGCATTGGAAGGAGCACTTAAGCTGCAAGAAGTCGCCTATTTACATGCAGATGCCTATGCAGCGGGTGAAATGAAACACGGAACAATGGCCTTAATCACTCCGGGAGTTCCGGTCATTGCCCTCTCTACGCAGATACATTTACGTGATAAAACAATCAATAACATTAAAGAAATTAAGGCGAGAGATGCGTTTGTTGTAGGAGTAACAACAATTGGGGACGATGACATTAGTGAAATTGTCGACGAAGTTATGTATATTCCAGAAGTCCATCCTTTTTTAATGCCGATCATTGCCGCCATCCCGCTGCAATTATTAGCCTATTATGCGGGAACGGTGAGAGGCTATGATGTTGATCGACCAAGAAATTTAGCGAAGAGCTTAACTGTTGAATAAGAATGGGTATCAAGAGGGGATGTCGATTCTACAGACACTAGTTCCTTTATTTGTGAAAAAGTGGAGTAATTTCTTATGTTTGCGGGCATAGGTTCCATAATTTTGATAAAAAGCAATAGTTTTACCATATTTTTTCGTAAAAAAATAAAAGGGAGAATAAGATGGAGATTAGGAAATTATATTTGAATGAAGATCCACCTATGGATCTATTATTACTAGCTGATCCCTCTAAAAAACTAGTTGAAGAATATTTAAAAAGGGGACAATGCTTTATCGCTGAACAAAGTGGCAAGATGGTTGGCGAATATGTGTTGCTTCCAACAAGGCCTGAGACAGTTGAATTAGTGAATATAGCCGTTGATGAAGCACAACAAGGGAAAGGCATTGGAAAACAATTAGTCTTCCATGCCATTCAACAGGCAAAAACACAAGGTTTCAAAACGATTGAAGTAGGGACAGGGAATTCAAGTATTTCACAAATTGCCCTATACCAAAAATGTGGATTTCGCATGATTGGTATTGATCGCGATTTTTTCCTCCGGCACTATGACGAGGAAATCTATGAAAATGGAATACAAACGATTGATATGGTACGCCTATCTCAAGATCTTTAAATAGTTTTGGAGGAACAAAAATGAAATCAGCATTATCTGATCAAGTGCTGGATTGGGTGCGAAAGTCTGTCGGTTCCGAAACAGAGATTCGTTCAATTAAAAGACTGCATGGTGGAATCTCGTCGGCTGTTCATCACATTTCACTTACAACGGGGGATGTCGTCCTACGTCAATTTGATAACGATGAATGGCTGAAGGAAGAACCGGACTTAGCCAGACACGAAGCGGAAAGCTTGCGTTTGGCGAGAAAAGCCCCTATCCCAACACCTGAAATCATTGCATTTGATGAAACGGGGGACCGATGTGGGATGCCCGCCGTTCTTATGACAAAACTGGAAGGCACAGTTCTATTAAAAGCGCAACACATGGAAAGGTGGTTAGATGGGCTGGCTGAATCACTTGTTCGGATTCATTCGGTTCAAGCGGATAATTTTCCGTGGACCTATTTTACATATAAAGATGTAAAAGAGTTAGAGATTCCCGATTGGTCGAGTTATCCGGAACTATGGGGGGCTGTTTTCGATTTTGTGAGAGAACCGCGTCCACAGGTGAAACCATGCTTTATTCATAGAGATTACCATCCAACGAACATATTATGGGTAGATGATAAAGTCAGTGGTGTCGTCGATTGGGTGAATGCTTGTCGTGGTCCTGCAGGGATAGATATTGGACATTGCCGATTAAATTTAGCGATGCTATTTGGTGTATCCACCGCTGATGAGTTTCTTTCAGCATATGAAAAACTAGCTGGTTATTCATTCAGTTATCATCCGTATTGGGATTTGTTGTCTCTGATTGATATTCTTTTTGGCTCTCCAGAGGTATATCCGGGATGGATCGCATTCGGAGTTACCAATCTCACGGACCAAATGATGGTTGACCGCTTGGACCAATATATGAAAAGTTTGTTAAAAAAAATATAGATATTTTTATAGGGAGATGAGGAGAATATGACACGGATCGGTTTTATTCGCCATGGGAGTACGGCGTGGAATAAAGAAAGAAGAGCACAAGGAAATTCTAATATACCACTTGATGAAGAAGGACTCTTACAGGCTAGGAAACTAGCTGAACGAATCAGTCAAGAAAAATGGGATGTGATTTATTCTAGTGATTTATCAAGGGCAAGGCAAACCGCTGAAATCATTGGAGAAAAATTGCAGCATATACCTCTTCATTTAGACGAAAGGCTACGTGAAGTAAGTGGTGGTCAAATCGAAGGGACTACTGAATCGGAGAGAATTTCAAAATGGGGTTCTAGTTGGAGAGAACTGGATTTAGGAATCGAAAAGGTGGATAGTGTGATAAAAAGGGGGCGCCCATTAATAGAAGAGATTATTACTAAGCATCACTCAAAAAATATTTTAATTGTTAGCCACGGTGGGTTTATTCAATGTCTATTATCTGATCTTGTTCCCCATTTAAAACAAGAACAATCGTTGAGAAACACGTCATTAACTAAGATTCTTCATAAAGAAAATGGATGGGAATGTGAATTATTTAATTGTTCGATTCATTTAAATGAGTAATAAAAATGCTATCTTGTAGATAATTCATATCTAAAAGATAGCATTTTTGGCTTTGAACTTTTACATTTTCGGTGCTTCCATTCCCATTTTCGCCCATTCTTCTTTAGATGGTCCATAAATTCCCGGCACAGACAATCCAGCTTGACGCATTAAGATAGTCATTTGGCCGCGATGGTGAATTTGATGATGAATGACAAACATCAATAATGCGCCATTAGACATGTCCCTTCCGAAAATATTGTGAACTTCTTGCAATTTTTCATCAGTCCATTGCGTTTTAACAGTTTCTTGATAGGCTTCAGTCATTTTTTTATACTGCTCGGCAATATATTGTGCAGAATCAGGAACAGGAAAATCTTTATCCGGTCCATCGAATGTGAGACCGGATTGTGAGTCAATTACTTTAATAGCAGTCGTCACATGCCATGCGGTGCGCCCAAGTGTCCAATGGCCCGGCGCCGTTTCCTGTTGCAGTGATTCGTCAGTTAGTTGGTCTAATACCTTTTGAGTTTGCATTGCTTCATACTTCCACCTTTTAAATGTAATTCATTAGTTAACCAGTTTTCGTTAATATTTAATTCTGTTAAATTTTTGCTTACAATTTTACCGTCGACTATCAGTTCGGTTGGAATATAGGGTCTTCGTTTGACTAGAATGTTGGAATCTTTTTTTGTGACAGGTTCGAATTCTTCTTTTTTTAGAACGCTAAGCTGTCCATTTGGTTCTAAAATGGCATACTCTACTTCAGATACAGCAAACACGTTTTTTATACGTAAAAGCATAGTTAAATCATCCATATTTAATTTATTGGAGGAAAGTGCTTTCTCAATAATTTTTCCATGCTTGATAAGAATGGTAGGCTCTCCGTCTAAAAGGCCTCTTGCTTTTGATGATTTAAAGACGATAAACTCAATCGCAGCGGTTAGGAAAACCCATAAGGCAATCCCTGTAATCCCATCAATAATTTTAATATCTTTATGGATCACCATTTCCCCTGCTATATTCCCAAGGGCAAGCCCGGTTATGTAAGAAAAAAAGACATTTGGCTAATTTGCTTTTTTCCGAGAAGGCGAATCAAAATAAATAAAACGAAAAAGCCTATAAAAGTCCGAATAATAGTACTAGAAATCGAATCCATCTCTTCCCCCACTCAATCATATAGCAAATATAAACAACCTTATTCAATAATATGGCACAAACACTGACAACATATGTAAAAAGGGTGCCTGACACCTAAGTTTTTAAAAAATAAAAAAGGAAAATTGCCTTCTTTTAATGAATTAGTATAAAAGAAAACGGTTGAAGGAGGATTTTCATTGGATCATTCACTACAGCTTTATCAATATCATCTCTGGGCAAACAAAGCAATTTTTACCCACCTGAAAGAAATACCGAAATCATACTCAAAGGAAGTAAACAGTGTTTTTTCATCGGTAAAAGAGGTGCTCTATCATTTGTATCAAGTCGATTATATCTGGTTGCGAACCATTTCAGGAGACCCATTCGAAGACATCGCTGCCTCCATTCCACAATTGAAGGAAGAAAACGCTGATAATACGATCGAAGAAATGGAAGATGCGTTTGTTAATTTAGGTGAGAAGTATAAAGCGTTCATCAATAATCAAGAAGATATGAATCGTCGTATCTCTATTCACCATCCTAAATACGGGACACTACATACAACTTATGCCGAGTTAATCCAGCATGTCGTCAACCATGGAACCTATCATCGTGGAAATATTACTGCAATCTTAAGACAGCTAGGGCATACAGGAGTTCCAACAGATTATGTATCCTATTTATTCATTTTGAATCAATCTTAATTCACGATATTTCACTAGTTATACATTTACGATAAAAAATCAATATGCTACTATTAGCATATAATAAATAAACAGCATGGTAACTGACGACATTTGTGGAATTAACCACAAGGGAGCTATGCTTTTATAGAGTCGGGTCGTCTGGGCAGAGATAAGGAAGGGAATATGACCATCTTTATCTTTTTTTATTTTTTAAATTACTTTTCCATAATAGTAGTGGAAAAGCCATTTTCTAAGGAGGATCTTCAATGGAAAACCTTATTTTAGATGGAAGAAAAGTTGCTCAGAGTATTAAAAATCAATTAGTGGAACGAGTACAAGTCCTAAAGGAGAAGGGAGTTACGCCTTGCTTAGCAACGATTTTAGTCGGTGATGACCCATCTTCAGCAACCTATGTAAAAATGAAAGGAAATGAATGCGAAAAAATCGGCATAAAATCATTGCGTATCCATCTCCCGAAAGAAACAGAAACAATAGAATTACTTGAAACCATTCAAAAGTTAAATGAAGATGCATCCGTACATGGTATTTTGCTGCAGCATCCCGTCCCATCCCATATTGATGAGCGAAAAGCATTTGAAACCATTTCGATTGAAAAAGACGTCGATGGTGTAACAAGCTTTGGATATGGGCAAACTGCCCTTGGATTTGGAAAATATCCTTCCTGTACTCCAGCAGCAATTATGAGTATTCTCCATTATTATCAAATTCCGATTGAAGGAAAACATGCAGTCGTTATTGGAAGAAGCCCGATTTTAGGAAAACCTGTTTCCGCTTTGCTACTTAACGAAAATGCTACAGTAACAACCTGTCATTCGAGAACGACAAATTTATCGGAAGTGGTTCAATTAGGAGATATTGTCGTAGCAGCAGTAGGTAAACCGAAATTTATTCAAGGCGATTGGATTAAACAAGGCGCCGTTGTCCTTGATGCAGGGTACAACAAAGGAAATATCGGCGATGTTGATTATGAAGCCTGCAGTGAAAAGGCAAGCGCCATTACTCCCGTTCCCGGCGGTGTCGGTCCTGTAACCATCTCGATGCTGCTAAAACATACCGTAGATGCAGCTGAAGAAACAATAAGCAAACATTGACCTATTCATCATTGAATAGGTTTTCTTATGGTTGCATGCGATATTCTTCCTTTTCCAAAATTGCACCCATAGTCGTTTTATTTTTAATTCTAAAAGAAGGATAATAATTGATAAACAAAGAATGTTTGATGGTAGAATTAAAAAGGTGATTTTATAAATAGGGGGACCACCATGGATCTTCGTTTAATCGAATTGATTGGATTAACTATCATCATTCATTTAATTGATACACTTGCGTATTCTGTCAGACTAAACTCCGTAAAGAGCGGAAAATATGCATTATCTCTATCATTATTCAATATATTTGTACTTATTTCCAGGACGGCAAATATGTTCCAAGCACCATTGCTTGGATTAATCATTGGTTTAAGTATTGAAAAGGGACTAAACCCTAAATGGGATTTACATCTCGTTATTTTTGCGGCAACGACCGGAACAATATTGGGCATCGTGCTCATTCCAACATTTTTAAAGATTTTTTCAAAAGCGGTCGATAAACTTGATATAAAAGGTTCGGTACCATCAATCGTTGTAGAGGCTCTTCATATTAACAATATTAAACGAATGGTAAAAAGTACGACGAAACCGCGTAAATCGATGTGGGCAAAGTTACGTTATAAAGAAATTCCGAAAAGGCTATTAATCTTAAATACAATTATTACAGCAGTCTATACAATCGGGGTGCTATCGGCTTTTTATGCATCTACCTTCGTTGATGAAAAGTATCGACTCGCTACTTCGGCCTCATCAGGGATGATTAATGGGGTTGCATCGATCTTATTAACATTGCTTGTCGACCCAAAGTCCGCCATTATTACTGATCAAGCATTGAGAGGAAAGCGGCCGTATGGCGATGTAAAAGCACTCGTCATTTTGTTAATCGGGTCCAAGTTATTAGGAACACTACTTGGACAAGTATTACTGGAACCAGCAGCAAGGATTATTGCATTTTTTAATTGAGCAAATGGGAAAAGCGTGGAGCGCCTTGTTCAGCCCTGACAATAAGCGGAGATTTTCCGGTTAGTCTGCTGGATAGAGCTTAGTTCGGGGGATATAAGCGGAAATTTTCCGATTAAGCAAAGCAAAATTACCCATTTTTACGTTTTTTGAGTCAATAGCCGGAATTTTTACGTCTATTTAAGCCATTTTTAATGCGATTTCTAAATTAAGCGGAATTTCTCCGCTTATCAAACTCACTTTAGCATCTAATGAACTGGTTGGTTTCTAAAAAAAGTCCGATCATTTCCTTTTACTCCGAAGATTATTTGACCTCCCCGAGGGGCTAGACAGAAAACCCTGTTCCGAACTATGCGGAACAGGGTTTGTCAATGAAATTAAACAAAATTTCTTGTATCTTGATTGCGACTAAACTTATAAATGGCTATTAAGAAAAAGGCAGCTGCAAAAGCAAGGAGAATCATAATGTTTAAATAAAGGCTCCCTAATGTATTTCCGTCTTGCAATTTCGTTAATGTATCTAATGTCCATCTCTGTGGCAGGAAATTCGCTACCTTTTGAATGGAAGCCGGCATCACCTCAACCGGCCAAAAACAACCAGATAACATAACAGTTGGTAAGACGATTAAATTTTGCAGTGCACCTGCAGCACTTCGATTGTTAGCAAAGGAAGTTGTTAGTAACGATATTCCTACAGATATTAAAGCAAAGAGGAACATCACAGCCATTGCTTCCCAATAAGGAATATTAAGATCAATATGAAATATCGTTGTCATAACGGTTAAAGTGATAAGAACCTGGACAATCATCACAATCATATTCACAATAACATTGGAAAGTATATATGTTCTCGCATTGATCGGCGTTGAGAGCAATCGGAAATACGTACGATTTTCTTTTTCCGAAAGAATAATCTCCGACATATTCCCAGCTGACATTAGCATAATCATGATTAAAAATCCGACTGTTTGATAGGTCATATCATTATTTTTTGATGTATCCGCTAATGATTTTGTTGTTAGTGTATAATCCGTTTTTTGATAGTTTTTATACATGGAATCAAAATTTTGTTGATTTCCATTTGCGACCTTACCAAGCGTTGAAATATTATCGATATATTGATATAAATAGGACTTAATAAACCCAGTAACTTCTGCCCCTTTAATAGATGTAATCTGAATATCATTTGGTTCACCACGTAACACACTTTCTGAATAGCCGCGATCAAAAGTAATCACGCTATCGAGTGACCCCGATGTTATTTTTTCTTGTACATTTGATTCCTCAATCTTTGTAACTTCCACATTTTCTAAGTCTTCTAGAAACTTGATGGTATCGGCTGTAATCCTGCTTTCGTCATGATTAACAACGCCAACATGAAGGATCATCTTTTGATCACCGCCATAAGCAATTAAAGAAATGAAGATTCCGATGAGTGGCATGAAAAGGTACATAATGATATTTTTCTTTTGTTTAAATGTTACACTTAATGTGTTTTGGACTAACCAAAGGATATCCTTCATTATAATCCCTCCCGTCTACGCATTGAAATCACCGCTATGAGTAGGAATAAAACGGCAATTCCAATATTTAAGCTGATGGCTGGGATCGCAGCCGATAGATCATTTGTATAAATAATTTTCGTTACCGCTCGATTAATCCATGTGAGCGGAGAAAGTTCTGTAATAAATTTAAAAATTCCTTCAGGATTTTCAATTTTAAAATAGGCCCCTCCGAAAAATGATGCTAATTGGATTACTAACATAAGAATCACACTTGTTGATGCGTTTGATTTTGTCAAATAACTAATTCCGAGACCAAGACTGACTGCGAAGATCACCTCGGTAAATAAAACAAGAAATACGGTTCCAAAATGGTCACCCCAATTAGCATGAAAGAGAATTTTGCTAAAAAGAACAACAAGGAGAACACAAAGCGTATTTAAAACGATATTTCCTGCTACTTTCCCGATAAAAATTTCACTTTTCCGAACGGGAGCGACAATTAGTCGATCACCGGTTTTTCGTGCCCTTTCACCCGCAATAAGGGAGCTTGCAGACATTGCTCCATATAACGCAATCATCGTTGTCATGACAATCGCGTAATAATCCATTGAGCCTGGTGATTTTTCTGGTAAAAGAGAGGTATTTTTAATGTAATTATGATGCTTTTCAGTTGAAAAAACGGTTCCAATTTGGTCAGGAGCAATCTTTACGACTTCCTGGGCAACATTATATTTATCGACGAAAGAAGTGAGCATTCCTTGTAAAATGCTTCCTTCAATACTATTCCGTTCATTGAGATACAGCCGGATTCCCTTTTGATTCACTTCAAGATAACCATCATATTTGTTTTGCTTCACAGCCTCTTTTCCGGAAAACTCTTCCGAAGCTTTCTTAAAGTGAATTCCTGATTGTTTTGCCTCAACGACAAACCGAGAGAAATACTGAGAAAATTCTCCGTTTGTTTGATCTTTATATAAAACGTTCATATCGTCTATTTGGATACTTGTTGTAAATGTGTTCGACAATGCGGTGCCGAGTACAAGCATTAGTACAATCGGTAAAGCGAGCATAAATACTGCCGTGCGAATGTCGCGGAAATCACTCTTAATTTCCTTCAATGCAATATTGATGATATTCAACGAAATCACCTCCTTATTAGTCCCTTAAATTTCTACCTGTTAATGTTAAAAATACCGTTTCTAAATTTGGTGCTTTTTCTTGTAAGGAGCGAATTTCGATATGGTTAGTAATAAAGTGCTCAATAATTTTGTTTAAGTTATTCACGCCTGTATCGGAATTGATTTTAATAAGATTTTCATCAAGTTGAACAGCCTCGACACCATTAATTTCTTTAATGCGATCAATCATTATATTTTCGGTAGACTTCACTTCAATCCATATATCTTTCGTATTCGTAATAATTGATTTCAATTGTTCCTTCGTTCCTTCGGCAATAATTTTACCGTGATCAATAATGGCGATGCGTGAGCAAATTTCCTCTACTTCCTCCATATAGTGACTTGTGTAAATAATCGTACAACCCATTTCATTTAACTTCCGAACCGATGTCAAAATATAATTACGGGAGTGGGGATCAATCCCAACTGTAGGTTCATCCATAATGATCAATTTAGGTCGATGGGCGATGGCACAGGCTATATTTAAGCGCCGTTTCATACCGCCAGAGAAATTTTTCGGATAGCTTTTATGTTTATCATGTAACCCAACAAATTCAAGTGCTTCCTCCACTCGATCCTTTAGTTCATCACCACGTAAGCCGTATAAGCCGGCAAAAAATTTCACGTTTTCATATGCCGTCAAATCTTCATAAATCGCTAAATCCTGAGGAACCATGCCGATATTCATTTTGGCAAATCGACTGTTTTTCGCGATGTTTTTCCCGAGAATATTAATGGTTCCTTCATTACTCCGAAGTAGACCTGCAACCATATTAATTGTCGTGCTTTTTCCAGCACCGTTTGCACCAAGAAATCCAAAAATTTCTCCTTCTGAAATCGAAAGGGACATATTATCTACTGCGATAAAATCGCCAAATTTTTTTGTTAAGTTTTTTATTTCTAAAACATTCATCTTCTCACCCCTAATGTTTTGTATATCGTAAGTATAAAAAAAAGAATGAAGCGATATAAGTGGAATCGTTCATTCTTTTCACATGAAGATATTCATATTTTTCATATGAGAATTTCATTATTGGATAGGCAGCAATGTAGTTACGGAAAAACCGTGGGTGCTGTCAACGATAATTTTTCCATTGATTGCGGCTGTCCGTTCTTCCATGCCAATAATACCAAGCCCTTTTTTAATTTTCTCTGCCCCTTTTCCGTTATCCTTCACTTCAACTCTGATTAGCTTGTTGAGCACTTTAATATCAACGGATACATGGGAGGCATCCGAGTACTTCATCGTATTTGTTAAAGCCTCCGTCACATTCTCATGAATAATTTTCCATTGGATAGGGGATATCGTATCCAAATTCCCATTATGGGTTAGTGTCGTGTTTAAATCATGTTTTGCTGAAAATTCATCGATGAAAAGCTTCATTCGATGTATTCCAACTTGTTCAGTAGGAGGCTTCATATTTTTTAATGTCATTCGGATATTTTCAATGCCTTCTTTTGAAATATTGATTGCATTCTGCAGCAATTCCTCAGCTTTCTCTTTATCAAGTTCCATTAACCGTTTGGCTGCTTCCATTTGGATTAATGCACCTGTCATCGAATGGCCGATTTTATCATGAATTTCTTGAGAAATTCGATTTCTTTCTTCTAATTTAACGGTGTACTCCGATTGTCTTATATATTCTTTATTTTCATTCAAATGCTTGGTCAGCTTTTGAATATTCTTTCTCATTTGGTCCATTTGGACTTCGTTTTTGTTCATTAGAAAAAGATGTCTAGTAGCGATGATGTAGACCATGAAGCTTGATACTGCGACTAATCCATAAATTGGCTGCGTATCAAACTGTATGTATATGATTGGAATAAATGTGAGCAGTAAAATAATAAATTTGCTATTAGTAAAACGAGAAATTAGTTCAATGACTGACAATGGTAAAAGAATAATAAATAACGAATAGACGAAAATATAGGACCAAATCGTTAAAATAATGGATAATAAAAGTAGCGATTTTTTGATGCCATCATGTTTAAAAATATATAATGTAATATTGATGCAAAAATAAATAAGGGAGGCCAAAACAACCCACGAAATGTTCTCGGAATCGGCTCGAATGCAATTGACGGCTATAAAGACAATCAATGCAACCTTATTGAGGATGATCCAAATCTCCATATTAATCTACTTTTCCTGTAATATAATAAATGGCGATTTGTGTCCGATGCTCAAGGCCGGTTTTCCCTAGTATCGAGGTGATATAGTTGGCAACCGTTCCTTCCGAAATAAATAATTGCTTTGAGATTTCTTTATTCGAATAGCCTTTTGCAATTAAAGACATAATGTCTCGTTCTCTTTCTGTAAATAACTTTGCATCAATTTTTGTCCCTGATTCCTTCTTTTCTAATAAGTTGGATTTAATTTTTTCCAAAACGACATCTTGCATAATGCTATTTCCGTTAAATACTGTTTTGATCGCATCACGAATTCGTTCCGGGTCATTATTTTTCAATAAATAACCTTTTGCTCCATTTTTTACCGCATCTAATATGTATTCGTCATCGTCGAATGTCGTCAAAATGATCGGTCTCGTCCTCGTTTGTTCAGTAAGAATTTTTGTTGCTTCAACACCGTTCATATTTGGCATTCGCACATCTAATAATGCGATGTCCACTTTATGTTTTTTACAATAATCGACCGCTTCTTGTCCATCATTGACGGTGTCAACAACTTCAAATTCGTCATACGTATTTAAAATTATTTTTAAACCTTCACGGATAAATGAATTATCGTCTGCAATAATTACTTTAATTTTTGTCAAATAAGGGTCACTTCCTTCAATGCACGGCAAATATTTTTGCGTTTTATATAGCCTTATTATATGCATAATTTGTAATGAAAAAATACTAAAAAAATGTAAGACACTAAAAAAAAGAAGCGTTGTAAAAAACGCTTCCTTTCGTCGATCTTATTAGTAATAAGAAGCACCGACAATGATTAAAAGGATGAACAAGACAACAATTAAAACAAATGTTGAACCGCCGCCGTAGCCGCCACCGGCATAGCCGTATCCACCATAGCCGTAACCCATTATAACACCCCCCTATGCAAGGATAATTTACTTTATGTAAGGGGGGTGGTTTTTGAAATGGACAACAGTTTAGTGGTTGAAATTTAGAGGAATTTGGCGAATACACTAGTTCTTATTAATCTTTTACTGTTTTTGCAGATAAACGGTTAACTGAGTTAAATCCAGCGTTAATTTTTGATATTCATATAAGTTAGGAAAGATGGCCGCGCTACCTGTATTCAATAGATCGGTAATGGTTTCTTTATAGTTTGGTACCTGCAATGTTTCTTCATTATCCATAAAAACAACCTGAACCATAGAATCCTCCTAGCATAATTGTTTTTACTCTAATTTTACTAAAATATTGAATAGTTTTCCAGAAGAAAACTAGCGAAAAAGATGTTGGATGAATGTATTTCCTTGGAAATAAAATAGGATTTTTGTCGAATTTCCTATAAAAAGAGTAGATTATCAATCTTCGTTTTTCGGAAAGAATAATAGTATAATAGATTGTAATACAAATTAGGGGTGTGGATAATTGAAATTTTATCGATTATTTATAGCGGCAATAGTAATCTTAGCTATTTCTGGATTTGGTCATACAAATACATTCGCTGCAGATAAAGCGGATGCACTTGTTAACTCTGCGGTGAAAGCTGGAAAAACCCTAGATAATATGACAACGGTTGGGAAAAAGGCAACAGGGAAAAATATCCCGACCAAGGAGTACAATGCAGCGGTAAAAAAATATAAAAGTGCTAAATCAGCGGTAAATAAACAGTCAGGAAAAAAGAAGAAAGCCAATCTTTCCAAATTAAAAACAGTAAATACGCAAATATCTCGAGGGAAAAAGTACATCAATGCTGTTTCAAACGGGAAGAAAATTGCTTCAAAAAAAGCAAAGTTAGATAAAGATATAAAAATGGGTGTCATCAATTCTAAAACGCTAGTGGCTTATTCGAATCTATCAAAGGATCTTAACAAATACGCATCAACATTTGATGCCGTATATGATAAAAAAACGCGTGATACGGTAAAAAAACTGTATAAAACACCGGCAGAAAAGATTAAAAAGGATCTTAATTACGCAATTATCGTAAAGAAAGCAATTGATGAAACAAGTAAACTTATGAAATCCAACACTTCATCTAATAAACTTGCTGTACCATACTATAAAATTCTATTGAATATTGACTCTATTCCTCAGCAAAAAATGAAACAGCAACTGATGAAGGAAGTAAAAAAAATAAATTCAACCATTCCGAGTAAATTGAAAACAGGAAAATTTGCCGAATATGTAAATTTGGAAATGAACTTTGAACGACTGGATTCGTATATTTCTAAAGGAAAATCAAATGCGAAAGTTCCCGGTTTATACAACCAATTAAAGAAAAATATAACATCGATCAGTTCTAAAACAGATAAGGCACGCTTACAAAAAAGATTCGCAGGCATCATGAATCGACAAAAGGTGAGCATAAAAGAATTAAAAGGAATGCTAACGAAGTCGGCGATTGCTAAAGGGATTCCACCGGAAGTAGTTAAATCAATTGCGGTCACGGAAAACGGCAATCTTACACAGTTTTTACCAAATGGAGAAGTGTTCAAAAGTCATGATAATGGGTATGGAATCATGCAAGTGACACCTATGTCAGATTCGGATAAAAGCTATGATTGGAATCGAGTAAAATATGATCTATCTTACAATATTCAAGCGGGGGTAGAAATTTTAGCAAAAAAGTGGACCTACGCCTTCTTATCATCTCCAGTTATGCCTAAAATCAATAATGGGGAAAAGAACCTTTTAGAAAATTGGTATTTTGCGATAATGGCCTATAATGGATTATCAACGAAAAATGATCCAAATAAAGTAACCAAACCGTATCAGTTAAAGGTATATGAAAATATGAAAAACCGTACACTAATGAACCCGGAAATTGTAAAAAAACAAGATGTTATTTTTACTGGTAATCCAGTCAAATTGAAAACAACACCAATCAAGACAAAACTAAAAACAAAAAGCACGCAATTTTATAAAAAGAATGATCGTGTAACAATCTCGGCCAGTGCAAACTTTCGGACAAAACCAACAACAAAGAGTACGCGCAAATCATTTCCGAAAGGCACGAAAGTAACAATTCTCGGCGGAGCGATTGAAGATGATAGCCCAGCGAATCTCTTTACTTGGTACAAAGTATCTGTTTCCGGAGCAAAAGGGACTTGGTATGTGGCGTCATCGAATTTAAAATGAAGAAAGTTTTCAGTCGGGTAGTTATTGCCTGGCTTTTTATTATGAAGGAATGATTTTACGAAAAATGCACAACATATAAATCCACGAAATTCCTTTTGAAGGGATGAATATGCCCGATGTGTAAGAAATTCATATCATTCTTTTCCATATTTATAATCTTATTCTTTTCATTTCCGGTTTATGGATACGAAAGTGAACCATTATCTGGAATCGTTGATTTGCGATTAATGGAAACAACAGATTTACATGGAAACATTGTTGATTACGATTATATAAAAAATAAGAAAATAGTTGAATTTGGTTTAGCTCGAACAGCAACGTTAATTAAACAAGCGAGAAAGGAAGTTCCGAATTCACTTCTCTTCGATGATGGAGATCTGCTTCAGGGAAATCTTTTAGCAGATTATATCGCATATATTGATCGATTCAAGACCGAACCGATTCATCCGATGATAAACGTCATGAATTATCTTAAATATGACGCGGCTACATTTGGTAATCACGATTTTCATTATGGTTTAGACTTTTTACATCGGACGATTACAGGTGCAAAATTCCCTTTTATTAATGCAAATATGTATGTGAATGATCACAAACCGTATAATTTTAATGAAATCAATATGTTTAAACCATATGTCATTTTAAATAAAAAGGTAAAGGATCGAAGTGGAAAGAAGCACACGATAAAGGTAGGAGTCATTGGCTTTGTCACACCATCTGTCATGATATGGGAGAAAAAAGCGTTAGCGGGTAAAGTAAGGGTAATGGATATTGTAAAATCTGCGGAAGCCTTTGTTCCACGAATGAAAGAGGAAGGAGCAGACATCGTTGTTGCACTTGCCCATTCGGGATTTGATGAAAAAGCAAAACCGTATGAAAAAGCCGAAAATGCGGTGTACCCATTAAGCCTTGCCCCTGGAATAGACGTTATTTTATTTGGACATCAGCATAGAGTTTTCCCCGATAAATCCAAGTTAAAAGGGATATCAGGGGTGGATACAAGTATGGGGACGATCAACGGAGTCTCTGCAGTTGAAGCTGGCAGTTGGGGAAATTATTTAGGAATTGTAGACTTAATTTTACAAAAAAATAATGGGAAATGGGCCATCCTTCATTCAAAATCAAAAGCTGTTCCTATATTCAAAGTAGAGAAGAAAAAAGCAAAACCATTAATAAAATCTGATCCAAAAATCTTACAAATAGTAAAAGAAATACATGAAAAGGCAATTCAATATAGTAGACGGATAAGTAATAAAAAGTGACTCATGACTTTGGTTCTATTTCGAATGATAATCATGAGTCTTTTGTTATGCATTCTATAGAAGATTAGGAATATTCGCTAAGTCCTTTTTACCAATTTCATGGTTTGTAATTAAAATATATCATAATTGTAATTTAATGGTGATACGATAGATGTTGGATGGAAAAATAGAAATGGGGGATTATGATGGGGAAAAAATTTTTAAAAACGATTACTGCCATTGCTGCCACGGTGGTAATTAGCTGTGTATTACCAAATGTTGCAAATGCAGAGGACAACTTTGGTAGAATTAAGGCATCCTATGAGCAAACACATAAAAATAGTAGAACATTATCAGCGACTATTAATCTATCAAATGTCTTTGATCGCCAAATTATGATTAAAACGAAATCTTCGAAGTCAATATTATCAAAGAACTTTGGGCTAACATTTGTTGATAATCAAGATATTCTAACCTTAAAAGATGTGTATATTGCAAGAGTTCCAGAAAAGTTAAACTATGCAAGCACACTAAGTAAACTGAAAAATTCTTCACTAATTGAGATTGCAGAACCAAATTACATACAAGAAAAAGTGAGCGGCAATCCTAATGACCCGTATTTTTCAGCCCAATGGCATTTACCAAAGGTTGGGGCACCAGCGACATGGGGAAAAATTGAAAAAAGTAAGAAACATGTAGTTGTCGCTGTTTTGGATTCCGGTGTGGACATTAAACATCCTGATTTGTCAGGACAATTATTACCTGGATATAATGTTATGACCAAGACAAATAATGTTACTGATTCGGTTGGTCATGGGACGGCAGTTGCAGGTACGATTGCTGCGAAAATAAATAATAGAATTGGAACGATCGGGGTAAATCCGTATGCAAAAATTCTCCCAATAAAAGTGGGCAACGATCGGATTGCTGTATCGGATTCAATTAAGGGTATTTATTACGCGATTTCTAAAGGTGCTGATATTATAAATATGAGCTATGGTGGAACATCGTATAGCGAATTGGAATTTGATGCATTGCTTAGTGCAGCATCGAAGGGGATTACTGTTGTGGCTGCTTCGGGGAATGATGGAAGATATGTCAATTTCCCAGCAGCATACCCAACGGTATTAAGCGTTGGATCTACTAATCAAAAAAATCAGGTTTCAGGTTTTTCAAGCAGTGGACCGTTACTTGATGTTGTTGCACCAGGAGAGAAAATTATTACACTAGGTACAAATAATCGATATGTTGAAGCTAATGGAACATCCTTTGCTGCACCAATAGTTAGTGGTCTGGCGTCGTTCATTAAATCGGTATCTCCAAATATGCCACCACATGGCATTGAATATTTACTTGAAAAAGGGGCTACAAATTTAGCAGCTAAGCCAAATATATGGAGTTCAAAAGCAGGTTATGGACTCGTGAATAGTGTCAAAACTTTTCAAACCGAATTACCTAATCTCAAAGGAGATAT
This sequence comes from Heyndrickxia sporothermodurans, assembly GCF_003055045.1. Classification (NCBI taxonomy): domain Bacteria; kingdom Bacillati; phylum Bacillota; class Bacilli; order Caryophanales; family Bacillaceae; genus Heyndrickxia; species Heyndrickxia sporothermodurans. Next base: position 78,298 of record NZ_NAZB01000007.1, on the reverse strand, counting down.
AGGTGATATCCGTAGTAAAGCGAAGTCAATTTCTGTAAATAAGAAATATACGAATAAATACGATCTGCCGTTAGACAGTGATTGGTATAAGCTAAAAGTAACGAAAACAACGAAAGTAAAGGTGGAATTAAGTGGTGTCCCTAATATGGATGGGATTATTTGGTTCGATAAGTTTTCCAATGGTAAAGCGACGATGGAAACACTATATAATAAAGGCGGATTAGGAAAAGGAGAAAGCTTTACGAAAACATTGAAAGCAGGTACTTATTACTTCCAAGTAATGGAGATCAATAATCACTGGTCAACATCATCTTATTCCTTTAAAGTTACTAAATTAGATACAACCCCACCTGCGGCACCGAAAGTAAATAGTATTAATAATAAATCTACGAAACTAACAGGAAAAGCAGAAAAAGGTGCAAAGCTTACGCTCAAAAAAGGTTCAAAAGTGATTGCGACAGGAAAAGCAACATCAAAATCAACCTTTTCACTAAAAATACCAAAGCAAAAGGCGGGAACAGTCCTTTATTTAACAGCAACCGATGCGGCAGGAAACAAAAGCAAAGCAACGAAAATTACTGTAAAAAAAGCAGATACAACCCCTCCAAAGCCACCGAAGGTAAATGCGATTACCAGTAAGTCTACAAAACTAACAGGGAAAGCCGAAAAAGGAGCAAAACTTACACTTAAAAAAGGTTCAAAAGTGATTGCAACAGGAAAAGCAACATCAAAATCAACCTTTTCACTCAAAATACCAAAACAAAAAAAGGGCACAATCCTTTACCTAATAGCAACCGATGCTGCAGGAAACAAAAGTAAAGCAACAAAAATCACCGTAAAAAAATAAAGAATACGGTGCCTGACACCAGTGTCTTGACACTGGTGTCAGGCACCATTTTTCATTTTTATGGAAATATTTTTTCGTTAGTCAGTACATATGATTTCCGTGTTAAAATAAGATAGAATAGAGGTTATATTTTCTTTTAAGCGGAGGATTTAATATGGGAAATAAGATGTTTAATATTGTGGCATCAGTAGCAATGGCAGCGTTACTATGTAGTGCTCTGCCGAATGATACAAAAGCACAGGAAACTCAGGAGCAGATAAGTATTAAAAGGATTAAAGAAAACTATATTCGACACTCGAATAGTAGAAAACTATCCTCCACTATTAATCTTTCAAAAGTAAAAGATCGACAAATCATTATTAAAACAAAAGAAATCAACAAAATTCTTTCCAAAATAAGCGGAATTAAATTGCTGCAAAGTCATGAAATTCTTATTTCAAAAGATATATATATTATTAGAGTTCCCGAATGGTTAAATTATTCCGGGGTATTAAAAGCGTTAAAAAAGAATCCGCTAATTGATACGGTTGAACCTAATTATTTACAAGAACGAACTGTAAAAGCTGCACCCTTACCAGAACCAAATGATAAATTCTATAAAGATCAATGGTATTTAAACAAGATTGGTGTACAAGCAATTTGGCCATTAATTAAACCAAATTCTAAACCAGTAACAGTGGCGGTTCTTGATACAGGGGTAGATACAACCCATCCGGACTTAAAAGGGCAATTAGTAAATGGTTATGATATTCCCCGTCATACAACAAAACAAACTGACAAAAATGGTCATGGGACAGCGGTTGCGGGAACAATTGCCGCGAAAATGAATAATAAAATTGGGATCGTCGGAGTGAATCCCTACGCGAAAATTCTTCCAATCAAAATTGGTGGAGAAGAAATTGCGGATGCAGATTCAATTGCTGGAATTTATTATGCGATAAAACATCATGCCGATATCATTAATCTAAGTTACGGCGGTCCGGAAAGTAGTGAAACAGAATTTGATGCAATCCTTAGTGCCGCACAACATGGAATTACGGTAGTAGCTGCTTCTGGGAATGAATACGGTGAAGCTGTTGAGTATCCCGCTGCCTATCCAACAGTCATCAGCGTCGGCTCGGTCAATAGCAAAAATAAAGTCTCGGATTTCTCAAATGTAGGACCACAGCTAGATTTAGTTGCACCCGGAGAGAAAATAAAAATATTAGCGTTGAAAAATAAATATGATATAGAGGATGGCACATCCTTCTCAACACCGATTGTCAGTGGCCTTGCCTCAATCATCAAATCAATTAAACCTGAGATGACACCAAGTAAGATTGAGTATATCCTTGAAAAAGGAGCCACACCTTTAGCAAAGTCGCCAAATATTTGGAGTCCAACCGGTGGATATGGAGCGGTAAAGGCAGCCAATCCATTAACCATCAAGCTCCCGGATTTAAAAGATGATGTAGGTAATGACCGTGGCAAAGCGAAAACGATCGCCTTAAATAAATCATACACTAATAAATATGATCTTCCGTTGGACAGTGACTGGTACAAGCTGAAAGTAACTAAAAATATGACTTTAAAAGCGGAACTAAGTGGTGTAACGAATATGGATGGCGTTGTTTGGGTCGATAAATATTCGAAAGGGAAAGTCACGAAAGAAGAGATGCATAATAAAGGTAAGCTAGGCGGAAAGGAAAGCTTTATCTTTAAAGTTACACCTGGCACATATTATTTTGAAATTTTAGAAGGAAATAATCATTGGTCAACAAAACCTTATCACTTTATCGTAAAAAAGGTAGACGTCACACCACCTGCACCGCCGAAGGTCAACTCGTTTAACAGTAAAGATAGAAAGTTAACGGGAAAAGCGGAAAAAGGAGCTAATCTTATCTTGAAAAATGGTTCAAAAATTATCGCCAAAGGCAAAGTGACGTCTAAATCAACTTTTTCACTATCACTTAAAGCTCAAAAAGCAGGAACAAAGCTTTATTTAACTGCGACAGATGCGGCAGGGAATAAAAGTAAAGCAACGAAGATTATTGTAAAAAAAGCAAAATAAATCATCTATTATTCTTTTGTATTTCAAACGCTAGCCTCCAACCATTCTTCGGAATGGATGATGAATAAATGTCAAAAGGTGAAAAATAGAAATGCCAAGGACGGCTCGTTCTTGGCGGAATTTCACCAAGTTCACTTAAATCAAACACCTTGCTTGCCAAACGTTCCCCTTCAGGACCAATTAAAATAATTGGTAAAGACTCCAATGTTACTGCTTTTTTTAAACTGCTTCGGACAAATGCTGTAACAATGATTCCCCCATCCTCATCCTCATTTATTTCAATCCCGGACAAAGAAATTTTATTTTGTTTCATTGGTTCGTTTTCATTATTTAGAAAGCGAAGCACATACTCCTGTTCAATGGAATCTGTCCAGTTAGGTAAAATCGAGAGTTCAGTATCAACGAGTTCATCCTCGTTAAAATCGCGTTCTTTTTCTTCAAGTACAAATGCCCTCTCACTTCTAAGCTGCTTATTTTTAGAAAATAGCATGAAAGATCCTCCTATCCCTTATGACTTATTCATTCACTTCTCCTAACAATAGGAATGTTTTAACATGATCACTTACAATGGTGCAAATTTCCTCTTCAATCAGATAGAAAGTCTGTGTAAATATTTTTAAACTCTCTTTTTGATAAATTTGTATAGGATCCTCTTGGCTATAGCCTCTTAAGCCTATTCCTTCTTTTAATCTTGTCATCGATTCTAAATGCTGCGTCCAATACATGTCCATCGCGTGAAGAATATCGTATTTAACATCTAGCAAAAAGTTTGGTTCACTTTGATAAATTTCTTTAAGTTTTTCAATCGATTCTTCTAAATGAAGTAAAAAAACGTTAATAAATTCATTAGGTTCGATTATTTCAGCTGTATCAAATTCTTTTATCGAAATTAATTGTGCCTTATGCATCAGCTCTTCTATCTTTTCGTTAGTCAAACCATCATTACTAGTGTATTTTTGTTTATAATATTCAGCTAAACTTCGATAAGTTTTTATGATAAAGTCAAAAACATCCGTCGATTCTAAAATCATATCCCGATTTTTATATATAATGTTTCGCTGTTCATTAACAACATCATCCAGTTTTAATGTGTATTCGCGTGCTGAATAATTGCTTCCTTCACATAATCGTTGTGCTCGATTAACTATTTCATGAATTTTTCGATTCAAAATTAAGCCGTCAGAATTAGTTTTTAATGACTTCTTCATTTTTTTTAACTGTTCTGCTGCAAATCGCTCAGTAATGACATCTTCGATCGAGATGAAAAATTGGCTAACACCCGGATCACCTTGTCTTCCGGCACGACCTTTTAGCTGGTCATCTACACGCCTGCTTTCATGTCGTTCGGTCCCCAATACACATAGCCCGCCAAGTTCCGCAACGCCCGGACCTAAAACGATGTCAGTTCCTCTACCTGCCATATTTGTTGCAATAGTAATTTGATTTTTTTGTCCAGCTTTAGAGATTAAATCGACCTCTTGTTCCACACTTTTCGCATTTAATAAATTATAAGGTAGATTCGCTTGTTCTAAATACTCGGCAACCATCTCGGATTGTTCGATGGAGGTTGTTCCGATTAATATAGGTTGACCCGTCGCATGACGCTTCAATACTTCTTTTGTTAATGCTTCATATTTTTGCGGGATTGTGGCAAAAATAAGGTCTTCCAAATCAATTCTTTGCTTCGGCTTATTCGTAGGGATTTGAATAACATCCATGCCGTACACTTGCTGGAATTCCTTTTCCTTTAATTTGGCTGTTCCAGTCATCCCTGACAAGATCGGATACATTCTAAAATAATTTTGAATCGTAATCGTTGCCTGCATCTTATTTTCTTCTGTCAGTTCCAATCCTTCTTTTGCTTCAATAGCTTGGTGAAGCCCGTCACTTAAACTTCTGCCTTCCATTACACGTCCAGTGAATGAGTCAATGAGTTCAATTTTCCCCTCATGAACGATGTAATCCACATCTTTTTTAAAGATGACTTCAGCATATAACGATTGAATCATGTAATGGTATAAAACTTGATGTTTTAAGTCGTATAAATTATTGATGGAAAAGGCTTTTTCTATTTTATTAATGCCTTCCTCCGAAAAAAACGCCGTTCTCGTTTCAAGGTCTATCGTATAATCTACATCGATTTCCATTCGTCTTACTACTTTAGAGCAAACGGAAAATAATTTTGAGTATAAGGAAGCTTTATTTGCAATAATTAATGGTGTTTTCGCTTCATCAATTAAAATGCTATCCACTTCATCGATAATAGCGAAGTGATAAGGTCTTTGTACCTTTAATTCTTCATCTAATATCATATGGTCGCGTAAATAATCGAAGCCAAATTCAGTTCCGATCCCATATGTTATATCTGCCTGATAGGCCTCTTGTTTTTCATCAGGTGACATCTCTGTCAAGTTAATACCGACCGTTAGTCCTAGAAATTCATGAATTTGGCCAATTTGTTCTTTATCTCTCATGGCAAGATATTCATTCACAGTAATGACATGTACACCTTTTCCTTCAAGTGCCCTTAAATAACTTGGCAAAGAAGCAACAAGTGATTTTCCTTCACCTGTTGGCATTTCAGAAATATTTCCTTCCAATAGAGCAAGCCCACCGATTAACTGGACATCAAAATGACGCATTCCTAGCGTTCTTTTCGAAGCTTCACGGACTGTTGCGAAAGCCTCCACTTTAATGTCTTCAATTGTTTTACCATTGCTTAATAACTCTTTGAAGTAAGTTGTTTTTTGCTTCAATTCTTGATCAGAAAGTTGTTCAAATTCTATTTCTAACCGATTGATCTCGGTAACGAATTTTTGATATTTTTTTATTTTGCGTTCTTGAGTCTTACTTAGTAAGGTGATCATTGTTTAACTCTCCTTGCAGACTTGTAGCATAATAATATCATATTAAGATAAGAGAATATAAATGGAATGAGATAGAATTAGTTGGAAGAAAATATTAAGCTAGTTTCTTACTATGAATTTTGGTATTTTAGTAGGTAAGATTATTAAGGAAAAAAACAAAAAGAACACATGCAATAAAGTTTAAGAAATGAACCTTAAGCAAATATTAAGAAAAAAGTTGTAATCTTGTTTAGAAGCCTTTGTTAAGATTTTGTTAGGAGAATGATTATGAATCATGTTGAAATATTAGGTGTTCCATTTATTCATTCCACGAGAAATGAATTTATCGATATCCTCCATCAAAGAATTAAACAACAAAATAAGACATTTGTCGTCACAGCTAATCCGGAAATTGTGATGATGGCAAATGAAAATAAAGTATTCATGGAATATTTACAAACGGCTGATTTTATTACTCCGGATGGAATTGGGATTGTTAAAGCTGCCGGGTGGCTAAACAAACCGTTACCTGAAAGAGTTCCCGGTTTCGATACGATGAAAGATTTACTGTCGCTCGCAAATGAAAATCAATATCGTGTTTACTTTTTAGGTGCCAAACAAGAAGTGTTAGAACAATGCATACATAATGTAAGTAATGACTTCCCCAAAATGGAAATTGCGGGCTATCATAATGGCTTTTTTGATTTGGACAATCCGCAAATTGCTGAAGAAATCCGAGAGTTGAAACCCGATCTTATTTTCGTTGCACTAGGAGCACCTCGGCAAGAACAATGGATTTATCAAAACATTGCCAAGTTTGACAAAGGGATTTTTATGGGGGTAGGAGGAAGTTTCGATGGAATCGCCGGTGTAGTCCCGCGTGCTCCGGAAATTTGGCAAAAGTTAAACATCGAGTGGCTTTATCGTCTCATTCAACAGCCAACAAGGTGGAAACGAATGCTGGCTATCCCTCGATTTGTATTCAAAGTACTACTGCAAAAAACGAACAAAAGATAGATGCATTTATTAGCAATAAACGAGTATAACGTGAATACAATAAGAAATTAGGGAAATCTTATTAGATTGTTCGGTCTTGTTATTTTTTCTACCTCTTTATCATAGGACTATGGTATAATTCATTTGACCTGCAAAAATTGACGATATGTATAGAAAATTAGAATAAAATTTTGCTAGAGAAAGATGAAAATGAAACTAAACTAAAAATAAATCTTTGTACAAAAATGAAAATAACAACTAGGTGTTTTCTTCCTGTTTTTATTAGCTGTACATTTGGGCATTATAGTGCTAAGGAGGATTTGAATGATATACTTGACGTTGTTGTTCTGCTTTATATTATCGGTATTGGTAACTCCTTTAATCGGAAGACTCGCCATTAAATTAGGAATAACAGATAAACCAAATAATAGAAAAGTCCACAAAAAAAATATGCCCCTTATTGGTGGGGTTGCAATATTTATAAGTTTTCTTGTAGGGTATTTTATCTTAAGACCTGTACCACAGGAAAGTGATGCGGTAGTACATGTTTCGGGGATTTTTATAGGAAGTTTCATTATTTTAATTACTGGAATTCTTGATGATAAATATGAACTTTCACCAAAATTAAAACTCCTTGGTCAAATTCTTGCCGCATTAGCTGTTGTGGTTTGGGGCGGAGTGGAACTTACAAAAATTAATCTTCCCTTCGGTGGAATTCTTTATTTCGGTTATTTCAGTATTCCATTAACGATTTTTTGGATTGTCGCGATTACGAATGCAATTAATTTAATTGATGGCTTGGACGGCTTGGCTGCGGGTGTTTCATCCATTGCATTAATTACGATTAGCGGCATGGCGATTATTATGGGCGATATGTTCGTTGCGATTGTCGGCGGGATATTATTAGCTAGTACATTAGGATTTTTAATCTATAATTTCCATCCGGCGAAAATATTTATGGGTGATACAGGGGCACTGTTTTTAGGATATATGATTGCCGTTTTATCCTTGCTCGGTTTCAAGAACATTACCTTTATCTCTTTAGTCATTCCTGTCATTATATTAGGAGTACCGTTATCGGATACATTCTTTGCAATCATACGTAGATTTTTAAATAAACAACCATTTTCAAGTGCTGATAAGTCACATCTACATCATTGTTTATTACGAGTAGGTTTTTCTCATCGACAAACCGTTTTAGTCATTTATGCGATTGCTGCACTATTTGGTTTAGCGGCAATCATCTTTTCCATGTCGACGATGTGGGGATCATTAATCATAGTTGCCGTTTTGCTTCTGGCAATTGAAATTTTCGTGGAAAGCATCAATTTAGTCGGCGAGGATTACAAACCACTTTTAAAATATGTAAGACCGAAAAAATCACCAAATCAGTAATAGACAAACAAAAGGGCCAGTACAGTTCACGAACTATACTGGCCTTTTTTTTTCTCTTCGCTTTTATACATCAATTTCAAGATATAATGATTCCCCAATGGTTATTTTCGCTTGTCCGTTCGTTAACTCGGTCATCCACTGTGTAAAGGTTTCTGTTTGTTCTTCCTTCACATACGTCTCGATTTCCACTTGATCTAGGTAATGTATATCTTTAATTGAATAGATGGAGGAACGCAGTTCATTTTCAACTTTTCCAAGCCATGTATAATCGATTTTTGTTCGGACTGTACACATTAGTGTTCGTTCAACAACACCGGTAACATTAATTCCTTCCGATGTTGATTTTCCATATGCACGAATGAGGCCACCGGTTCCTAGCTTAATACCGCCAAAATATCTTGTCACTACGACAACCGTATCTTTTAAATCACGTTTTTTCAATACTTCAAGCATCGGCACACCGGCTGTACCACTCGGCTCGCCATCATCATTTGCCTTTTGAATTTGATTTTGCTGCCCAATCATATACGCAGAACAATTATGTGTCGCATTCCAATGTTTTTTCTTTATATCTTGAATAAACGTCAGCGCTTCCTCTTCGGTTGTTGCACGATTCACGTGGGCAATAAACCTTGATTTTTGAATAATGATTTCGTGTTCGCCCGCACCTTTTACCGTATAATACTGCCTTAACATCTATGTCACTCCTAAATGAACACTTAACTATACTTTCTACTATACATAATTTATGAAATAAATTAAATCCTTCCATCTTCAACGTCAGATGAAAATATATTTGGTATAGTGATATAATTAAAGAGATAAAGGAAATTAAGCAGTGTTTATTGAATACATAATAGTATTAATAAAATCTTTATTTCATTTTTTTTAACTAACGGTGCACATACGCTTTTCCATTCATACAAAACGTGTCAATAGAACTGGATTTCGTAGAAGGAACTATATAATTTCCAACTTATGGTTTAGGGACATTTTCCTAACTTTTATATTGACAAACATTTCAAATAGTATCTTTTCGCAAAAAGAGGTAAAATGACCCTAATATATACTGAGTGTACGCTGGAGGAATGAGGATGGCATTAAAAAAAATTGATGCAAAGACACTTGATCAAATATTGGAAAAAATGATTGATACCGTTGACTCTAGCAAAAATGAAATCTTCCATATTGGTGAACAATGCCGTCAAGACTATGAAACTCTCTCCGATGAACTACATGAAGTTAAGATCATGGTATCCAAGGCAATCGAAGAGGGCGATGATCTAGAAATTAAAACTCGGCAGTCACGAAGGCGATTATCAGTCGTCAGCCAACATTTCCGTGATTATACAGAAGAACAAGTTCGTGAAGCATATGAGATCGCTCATAATTATCAAATGAAACTTTCAATGAATCGTGAGCTTGAAAAGCAGCTGCGCAGAAGAAGGGATGAATTAGAAAGAAGACTAATTACCCTCGAGCAAACAATTGATCGCGCTAATCATTTAGTATCACAAACGAGTGTCGTTCTAAACTATTTAACAAGTGACTTAAAGGAAATAGGTAATGCATTAGAAGATGCGATAGAAAAGCAAGATTTTGGTCTTCGTGTCATTGAAGCACAAGAAGAAGAAAGAAAGCGTTTATCACGGGAAATCCACGATGGACCGGCCCAAATGCTTGCTAATATGCTCCTTAGATCTGATTTAGTCGAGAAAGTTTATCGTGAACAAGGAATTTTAAATGCACTTGAAGAAGTACGAAGTTTAAAGAAAATGGTCCGTTCATCACTTTCAGAGGTTCGTCGTATCATCTATGATCTTCGCCCAATGGCATTAGATGATTTAGGTTTAGTTCCTACCCTCAGAAAATACTTGGAACGAACCGAAGAGTATAACAATGGGATTGTTTTCCGGTTTACCAATTTAGGTGATGAATATCGACTACCATCAAAATATGAAGTAGCCTTGTTTCGCTTAGTTCAAGAATCCGTTCAAAACGCAATCAAACACGCGGATGCTACCGAAATTCAAGTGAAAATAGAAATGAGTAGGAATCGAGTATTTGTCGTAATCAAAGATAATGGAAAAGGCTTTGACGTAAGGGCAAAGAAAGAAGGATCCTTTGGTCTTATGGGAATGAGAGAACGTGTCGATATCATTGATGGTCAGATCACGATTGATTCAAAAATTGGTTCAGGAACCATCGTAACCATTCAAGTGATGTTTGACCAATAAAGAATGATTAATTTTGAAATAAGCCAATGGGAATGTAGTATTATCCATGGGAAATGTAATGAATAGTAAGAAATTGTTTTTTATATAGGCAATGTTAAAGCTAATTGTTGATTTTGACACTTTGTTGATTGGAGCGGAAGGTACGAGACTCCTGCGGGAAAAACGGTAGTCGGGAGACCCCGCAGGCGCGTTTAGCGCCGAGGAGGCTCCCGGACCGCCCGCGGAAAGCGAGTACCTGGAGCGGAAATCAACAGCCTAATTTAGCAGAGCCTTTAAATAAAGGAGGAGTAAGCTTTGTCTACTAAAATAGCAATCATTGATGATCATCAATTGTTTCGTGAAGGGGTAAAACGTATTTTAGAATTTGAAAAAACATTCGAAATCGTTGCCGAAGGTGAAGATGGGGCAAATGCTCTTCAATTAATCGAACAAACTAAGCCCGATGTTGTTTTAATGGATATTAATATGCCAAATAAAAACGGCATTGAAGCGACACGTCAATTAGTAGAAACCTATCCAGATACAAGGGTTATCATTTTATCGATTCACGATGATGAAAACTATGTTACCCATGCATTAAAAACAGGCGCCACTGGCTATCTGCTGAAAGAAATGGATTCCGATGCCCTAATTGAAGCAGTAAAAGTCGTTGCTGATGGAGGCTCTTATTTACATCCAAAGATTACTCGTAATCTAGTAGAGGAATTTCGCCGCTTAGCAAACAGACAAAGTACAGGGACAGGCTATCAACAACCTGAAGTCGTTCGACCACTACATCTACTTACACCACGTGAATGTGAAGTACTACAATTACTTGCTGATGGAAAAAGCAACCGTGTCATCGGAGAAACTTTATATATAAGCGAAAAAACGGTCAAAAATCACGTCAGCAACATTTTGCAAAAAATGGGTGCGAATGACCGCACACAAGCGGTCGTTTCAGCAATCAAAAACGGCTGGGTTGAAGTACGATAATAAGATTGAAAACACTCTTCTATTAATTTAGTAGAGTGTTTTTTTTATTCGAGTCTAAAAGTTTGTTAGCACTTTATGACCATATGCTTTTTTTAGAATAGTATTTTAGGTTTTAGTGGGAAGGATAGGGCGGTATAAAGCCCAAGATGAATTGAGAAAGTAGATCTTGGGCTTTAAAGAGTGGGAATGAAGCCCAAGATAGTTTGGAAAAGCGGAACTTGGTCGTCAAAGAGTGAGAATGAAGCCCAAGATAGTTTGGAAAAGCGGAACTTGATCGTCAAAGAGTGAGAATGAAGCCCAAGATGGTTAGAGAAAGCGGAACTTGATCGTCAAAGAGTGGGAATGAGTCCCAAGATGGTTAGCGAAAGTAGAACTTGGTCGTCAAAGAGTGAGAATGAAGCCCAAGATGGTTAGCGAAAGAGGAACTTGGTCGTCAAAGAGTGGGAATGAAGCCCAAGACGGTTAGCGAAAGCGAATCTTTGTCATCAAAGACAAGGAATGATAACCAGGTAGCTACTATTGAACACCCTCCCTTTCTAACATTTTATAATTTTTTATTGACCAACTTGTATATACAGGTTATTATAAAACTATAAATTTTATCTTGTATATACAGGTAATGGAATTTCATGTAAGCGGTATAAAATAGAATGCTATTATCCTATTTTATAAAATTGTAACCGCCTACAAATTATAAGAAAATCGTATTGTTTTCCTGTGAAAACAATAACTGGAGGATGGAACAAATGAGTGTAAAAACGTCTGCAGAGCAAATCGTGACGGCGATTGGTGGAAAAGAAAATATTGCCGCGGCAACGCATTGTGTCACACGCCTACGTTTTGCTTTGAAAGATGAAAGCGTTGTAGATAAAGAAACTCTTGAAAAAATCGATCTAGTAAAAGGCTCATTTTCAGCAAATGGCCAGTACCAAGTGGTCATCGGTCAAGGAACCGTTGATAAAGTTTATCATGAAATGGTGAAAATTACTGGAATTGGTGAATCCTCAAAGGAAGAGATAAAAGACGCGGCTGCACAGAAGTTAAATCCAATTCAGAGGGCGGTTAAAACACTTGCTGATATTTTCATCCCAATCCTTCCGGCAATTGTAACAGCCGGTCTTCTAATGGGAATCAACAATATTTTGACAGGCCAGGATATTTTCTTTGATAAAAAATCACTTGTTGATGTGTATCCACAGTGGAAAGATTTTGCTGGCATCATTAACTTAATTGCTAATACTGCTTTTACCTTTTTACCAGGCTTAATTGGTTGGTCGGCAGTGAAAAAATTTGGTGGGAATCCGTTATTGGGGATCGTTCTTGGCTTAATGCTTGTCCATCCAGACTTACTTAATGCCTGGGCGTACGGATCTACAAAAGAGATTCCAACATGGAATTTATTTGGTTTAGACATTCAAAAAGTTGGTTATCAAGGCCAAGTATTACCAGTGTTAGTCGCATCCTATTTACTTGCAAAACTAGAACTATTTTTGAAAAAGCGAATTCCGGATGCTTTTCAACTTTTACTTGTCGCGCCAATTGTTTTATTAGTTACTGGATTCCTTTCGTTCATCGTCATTGGACCAGTCACATTTGCGATTGCGAATGTCATTACGGATGCAGTTGTTGGCATTTTCCATGCTGCACCGGCATTAGGTGGACTAATCTACGGTTTGCTTTATGCGCCATTAGTCATTACAGGAATGCACCATACATTTTTAGCAGTTGACTTACAATTAATCGGATCAACAGGTTCTACCTTCCTTTGGCCAATGTTGGCATTATCAAATATCGCGCAAGGATCTGCAGCACTAGGAATGCTGTTTGTGACAAGAGATGAAAAACTAAAAGGACTATCATTAACATCAGCGATTTCCGCTTACTTAGGTATTACGGAACCAGCGATGTTTGGAGTGAACTTACGCTTCCGTTTTGCCTTTATCGCAGCGATTGTCGGTTCAGCCATTGGCGGCATGTTTATTACACTAAATGGCGTAAAAGCAGCATCTGTAGGTGTTGGTGGATTACCGGGATTCCTATCGATTTTCCCGCAAAACTGGGGAGCATTCTTTATCGGTATGGGAATCGCCATCGTCATCCCATTCATCCTTACAATCGTATTCGCGAAATTAAGAAAAACAAAGTAATTTTTAATAGAGGGGGTCTCATTAGTATTAGAGACACCCTCAGCCTATTTATTCTATGAAAAAAGTGGTGATATTAAATGAAGCAACCTTGGTGGAAGAAAGCAACAGTGTATCAGATCTATCCGAAAAGTTTTTATGATACTACTGGGAATGGAGTTGGTGATCTACAAGGGATTATTAAAAAGCTAGATTACTTGAAAGAACTAGGGATTGATGTCATCTGGCTAACTCCGATTTATAGCTCCCCGCAAAATGATAATGGGTATGACATTAGCGATTACTATGAAATTCATGAACCATATGGAACGATGGAGGATTTTGAATCACTCCTTGAAGAAGCACATTCACGTGAAATAAAAGTCATCATGGACATCGTTGTCAATCACACGTCAACAGAGCACAAATGGTTTAAGGAAGCATGTTCAGCAAAAGACAATCCATATCGTGATTTTTATATTTGGAAGGATGCTAATCCCGATGGCAGTGAGCCGAATAATTGGGAGTCAAAGTTCGGAGGCTCTGCATGGAAGCTGGATGAGAAAACAGGGCAATATTATTTGCATTTATTTGATGTCACTCAAGCAGATTTAAACTGGGAAAACGAGAAAGTACGCAGAGAAGTTTATAAGATGATGAACTATTGGTTTGAAAAAGGAGTAGATGGTTTTCGATTAGATGTAATCAATCTCATTTCGAAAAATCAAGATTTTCCTAATGATTCAACAGGTGACGGACGAAAATTTTATACGGATGGACCTCGTGTACATGAATTTTTATATGAGGCGAATCGTGAAGTTTTTGCAAAACATAATGCGATGACAGTGGGCGAAATGTCATCAACAACAATTGACCATTGTATTAACTATTCGAACCCAGAACGAAACGAATTAAGTATGACTTTTAATTTTCATCATTTGAAAGTGGATTACGCAAATGGGGACAAATGGACAGTAGCCGATTTTGATTTTATTAAACTAAAACAAATCCTCTCTGAATGGCAAACAGAAATGTATAAGGGTGGCGGATGGAATGCATTATTCTGGTGTAATCATGACCAACCGCGAATTGTCTCACGCTACGGGGATGATGGTGCGTATTGGAAAGAATCAGCAAAAATGCTAGCAACGACGATTCATCTAATGCAAGGGACACCGTATATTTATCAAGGGGAAGAAATTGGGATGACCAATCCAAAGTTCCAGCGAATTGAGGAGTATCGGGATGTGGAAACCTTGAATGCTTATAAAAAATTGCATGAAGAGGGATTAACAGAGGAAATGATTATTTCTATTTTACAAGAAAAATCCCGTGATAATTCACGTACCCCAGTTCAATGGACAAGTGATTTAAATGCGGGATTTACGGAAGGAATCCCTTGGATAAATGTGGCATCAAATTATAAGGAAATAAACGTGGAACGAGCATTGCAAGATAAAGATTCTGTCTTTTATCATTATCAAAAACTGATTCAATTGCGAAAACAATACGATCTCATTACTTATGGTGAATATGAACTCATTTTAAATAATCACCCGCGTATTTTTGCTTATTTGCGAAATGGCGATAATGAGAAGCTGCTCGTCGTTAATAATTTTTATGGAAAAGAGACAAGCTTTGAATTACCGGAAGAAATTCAGTTAGAAGGTTTTACAAGTGAGATTTTGATATCCAATTATCCAGATTCGACGTCCCACTTTCACCATGTACGATTACGCCCTTATGAATCTATCGTGTACTACCTGAAAAAATAAGCATTGTTTAAATAGACAAATATTTGTACAATATCCTTGAATGTTTGCAATCATAGTGGGTGATAATGATGCGTGAAAATAAATTTTTAGCTATATACGATGATTTAGTTGACCAAATCCAGTCAGGAGAAATCAAGCCAAGTACGAAGCTGCCTTCAGAAAATGAGATGGTCGAGCAATATGGAACTTCTCGTGAAACTGTACGGAAAGCATTAAACCTTTTGTCGCAAAATGGATTCATTCAAAAAATAAAAGGCAAAGGTTCATTTACGCTTGATGTTAGAAAATTTGATTTCCCTGTTTCCGGTTTGGTAAGTTTTAAAGAATTGGTAGACAAAATGGGTAAACCATGGAAAACAATCGTTTATGAAATGGCTTTGGAAAATGCAAACTCATACATTCAAAAACAATTGAATGTTAAGGGCAATGAACAAGTTTGGAAAATCGCCCGTGCACGGGAATTAGACGGGGAACGAATTATTCTTGATAAAGACTATGTTCGCCAAGCATTTGTCCCTACCTTATCAAAGGAAACATGTGAAGGATCGCTATTTTCCTATTTTGAAGGTGAGCTCGGACTAAAAATCAGCTTTGCCAAAAAAGAAATATCGGTAGACGAACCGACAGAAGAAGACTATAGATACCTAGACTTAAAAGACTACAAACATATCGTCGTCGTCAAAAACTACATCTACCTAGAAGACGCCAGCCTCTTCCAATACACCGAATCCCGCCACAGACTCGACAAATTCCGCTTCGTCGACTTCGCCCGAAGAGGCCACTAAGCATCTGCCCAACCAGCAGATGCCTTTTTGCATACCTCCAATAAAGTGTCAGGCACCATTTATACATAAATTCGCATAAATATTTACCATTCTGCATAAATGGTGCCTGACACTTTAAACTAAATTTGTAGTATTTTCTACATATGGCTGTAGTTTGTTGTAGGTTGGGGTGATTTTCTTTAAAATAGGGGAATAGTGAACTATATTTATTTTTGGAAGGTGTGTATTATGAAAAGGTTAAATAAATGGATGTTATTTCTTGTGATCATGTTGGTTGGTTCGATTATGCTTGCTGCATGTGGGAAGGATGAAAAAACGGAGAAGAAAAGCGAAACGAACACAGCGACGGAAAGTAAGAAACAAAATCAACAAACACCGCCTAATGAATCAACTGTTTCTGATGCTGCACCACCAATAAAGGAAGCGGAAAATCTTCCGGCAAAAGAAAAAAAAGCACTGCTGGCCGTTTTGGATCAACATATTTCCACATTCAATAAAAAAGATTTATCAGGATATATGGATACCGTTTCAAAAAATCCAACCTCGTTTAAATATGATGAAGAAAAAGCTTATATGAAAAACATTTTTGATACGATGAATATCCAAATTAAATCGGAGAATGTTGTTATCATCGACTATAAAAAAACAGAAGCTAATATTTTCACCCAAATGAAAACGATAGTTTCCGAAGCAGGAAAAAAGAAAAAAAAGATAGAGAAAGTTAGTCGTCAAATCAACACTTTCCGAAAAGAAGAGGGAAAATGGAAACTTATCGCAACGTACGCAATGGAAACGAAGTAAGAACTTCGAGCATATTTTCGTAAAAAAATCGTTAACCCGAAAGTTGCTGAATGACCAGACTTATTAGTTTTTCGAGTTGAAAACAACAAATTTTTCAAAAAGAGCAAACTAAAAAACTTGCATGGAATTTTTTTTCTTTTATAATGAAGGTATTGTGAAATAAAGTTTGAAAGGCGGCATATGACATGCAAATCGGTATGGTTGGTTTAGGAAAAATGGGCTATCAACTCTCATTAAACCTAATTGAAAAAGGATATAAAGTATCTGCGTATGATGTTAATAAAGAATCGGTCGATAATATTTCTAAAGATGGTGGACAAGGAGCTTACACATTAGAAGAACTTGTGCAACAACTTGAAAGCCCACGTAAACTTTGGATGATGGTTCCAGCCGGCGACATTACAGAACAAGTTTTCAACCAGTTACTCCCATTATTAGATGAAGGCGATATTCTCATTGATGGCGGAAACGCTCATTATAAAGATTCACTTCGACGTCACGCTATTTCAAAAGAAAAAGGTATTTACTACCTTGACTGTGGGACAAGCGGTGGTGTAGAAGGTGCACGCTACGGCGCATGTACAATGATTGGTGGAGATAAAGAAGCTTTTGCACAAGTTGAAAAAGTATTCGAAGACATCTCTGTTGAAAAAGGTTATCTTTACACAGGTGAAGCAGGAAGCGGACATTTCCTTAAAATGATCCATAATGGTATCGAATACGGTATGATGCAAGCAATCGCTGAAGGCTTTGATATTTTAGAAAAAAGTCCATTCGATTATGATTATGAAAAAGTATCAACCGTTTGGAACCACGGTTCTGTTATCCGTTCATGGTTAATGGAATTAATGGAAAATGCCTTCTCTAAAGACAGCAAACTAGATAAAATCAAAGGTGTTATGCAATCATCTGGTGAGGGTAAATGGACTGTTGAAACAGCTCTTGACTTCCAAACTGCTGCACCAGTTATCGCTTTATCATTAATGATGCGCTATCGCTCCCTAGAAGATGATACATTTACTGGAAAAGTTGTCGCTGCACTCCGCAACGAATTCGGCGGCCACGCAGTTGTTGAAAAATAAGTCATCGAATTTGACAAGGCACTTAGGAATAAACCTAGGTGTCTTTTGTTTTAACGGACCAAACACGGAAGAAATTCCTGCATAATAATAATTCTCCCCAAATCCCTTTCCAAATCGTCCAATCTTTTATAAAATGAAAGCAAACGAAATTGAGGATGATAAATAAACAATGAAAATTGCCATAGTGACAGACAGTACAGCTTACATTCCGAAGGACGTTCGTGACAAGCTGAATATACATATGATCCCTCTTAGCGTCGTCATCGGCGGCGAAACGTACGAGGAAGAAATTGACTTAAACGCCGAACAGTTTTATGAAGAGTTAAAAAGAAAAGACCGCTTTCCTACCTCATCACAACCACCATCTGGAAAATTCGTTGCCCTTTTTGAATCGTTGGCGAAAGATTATGACGCAATTATTAGTATCCACCTTTCAAGTGGCATTAGTGGTACCTATCAAGGAGCAATCACAGCGGGAACAATGGTTGAAGGTGTCAAGGTGTATGCGTACGATTCAGAAATAAGTTGCATGGCCCAAGGCTTTTATGCGATAGAAGCAGCAAAGATGGCTGCAGAAGGGAAATCACCGGAAGAAATCATCGCCCGTTTAGACGTAATGAAAGCCTCACTAAGAGCGTATTTCATGGTTGATGACCTCTCCAATCTCCAAAGAGGTGGACGTCTCACAAGTGCCCAAGCCATCATCGGAAGCTTGCTAAAAGTAAAACCACTGCTTCATTTTGTTGATAAAGTAATTGTGCCATTTGAAAAAATCCGCACACGCAAAAAGGCGATGAATCGGATTGCCGAATTAATTGGCGAGGACGCGTCGAAAGGCATACCACTGCAAGCATCCATCATTCATGCAAATCGTGAAGAAGATGCTAAAGAATGGAAAGCTGAACTTGAACAGCTTTATCCAAATGTCGACTTTTCAATCAGCTATTTCGGTCCCGTTATTGCTACTCACCTCGGTGAAGGAGCAATGGGATTAACTTGGACAATTAAATAACAGTTGACGCCATTCGTAAAAGAATGGCGTCCTTTAAAAGGAGTGAATCATTTGTCAGCCGAATTTCCCCCCGAATTACAAACCTTTCTCACTGGCCGCAAACTTCTCCAAAACGAAATCCCTTTCCCGCAAAAACTAATCACACTACACGAAAAAAATGGCTATATCTCATCAACCCCAGGAATAACGACACAAAAATGTGAACGCTGCGGCAACACAGCCACCCATCTTTTTGCCAAGTTCCCCTGTGCAAAATGCCAAAAAGAATGCACCTATTGCCGAAACTGCATCATGATGGGACGAGTCTCAACTTGTACGCCTTTATATCAATGGACAGGCCCAGCGCCGACCATCAAAATAGAAGAATCCCCACTACAATGGGACGGCACACTTTCACCGGGTCAACGAACTGCCTCGGAAAAAGTTCAATCAGCCATCCAAACAAAATCCGAGCTCCTCGTCTGGGCGGTATGTGGCGCAGGAAAAACAGAGATCCTTTTTGAAGGCGTTAATGAAGCCTTAAAACAAAACATGAGAGTCTGCATTGCCACACCCCGCACCGATGTCGTTCTCGAACTTGCCCCTCGATTGCAAAAAGTTTTTCCAACGATCCAAGTGGCAGCCCTTTATGGAGGAAGTGAAGATCGACATCTATTTTCACCCTTAACGATCGCAACGACCCACCAATTATTCCGTTTCTACGAGGCTTTTGATGTCATCATTGTCGATGAGGTCGACGCCTTTCCGTACACTTACGACCATACACTACAATGGGCCGTGAAAAAATCAGCAAAAAGCTCGGCAGCAAAAATCTATTTAACGGCAACACCTAACGAAAAATGGCAGCTTGAATGTAAAACAGGCAAACGTCCATTTATCACAATCCCAGCCCGATTTCATCGCTATTCCTTACCAGTTCCAACTTTCACATGGTGCGGAAATTGGAAAAAGTCATTTGAAAAAGGAATCATCCCCGCACCTATCGAAAAATGGACAAAAGAAAGAATACAAAGAGGAAAACAAGCCCTTATTTTTCTCCCAAACATCAAATTAATGGAAAAAACGGCCCCATACTTTAGAAAACTTCATCCAAACATCGAATCCGTCCATGCTGAAGACCCAAACAGGAAAGCCAAAGTCGAACGAATGCGCAAAAAAGAAACACAAATCCTTCTCACGACAACCATTCTCGAAAGAGGTGTCACATTTCCGAATATTGATGTCGCAGTCGTTGGAGCCGAAGATGGCATTTTTACCGAAGCCGCCCTCGTGCAAATTTCCGGTCGCGTCGGAAGAAGTTCACAACATCCAACTGGAAACATCACGTTTTTCCATCATGGACGAACAAGGGCAATGAATAAAGCGTACAACCACATTATCCAAATGAATAAAGAAGCGAAAGAAAGGGGACTAATCGATGTCTGACCATTGTTTAAATTGTCATCTCCCACTTCCATTCGAACTCACCTGGCGATCACTATTCAAACAATTGCCACCCTCCTATTTATGTAAAGACTGCAAAAAGCAATTGGCTCCTATACACCCGCCAATCTGTCCAAAATGCAGCCGCCCGCTTGAAAAACTTTCGAAAGACTATCTTAAGGGGGATGTATGTCTCGACTGCTATCGCTGGGAAAATGATACGAACTGGACCAACATTCTCGATAAAAATATTTCTTTCTATGAATACAATGACTTTTTAAAAGATTTGCTTGCCCGTTTCAAATATCGCGGCGACTATATACTAGCAAAAATTTTTTCACAAAAAATCCAAAAGGAACTAGAAAAAATCAGCTGCGACGAAATCGTTCCGATCCCGCTTAGCAATGAACGCCTTCTCGAACGAGGATTCAATCAATCCACTGCATTAGCAACCGAAGCAAACTTAAACGTTGCTAATCTCCTAACAAGAGTGCATACCGAAAAACAATCAAAAAAGTCTCGCCAGGAACGAATTCATCTTCAACAAGTTTTCAATCGAAAAGATGACGTTAAACTGGAAGGGGAAAATATTCTCCTGATCGATGACATCTATACAACGGGCTCAACACTTAGACATGCGGCAAAAATATTAAAAGAGGCAGGCGCAAAAAGCGTCACATCCATCACAATTGCAAGAGGTTAACTATTAACAAAATCAATTAACATCCGATATAATAAATATATTAGTGATCAGTAGGAGGAGAACCGGATGGCAGATTTAGAAAACTGTCCGAAATGTGGTGCATTGTATATTAAAAACAATGTTCGTGACGTTTGTGAAAAATGCTATAAAGAAGAAGAAAAACGATATGAAGTTGTTTATAAATTTTTGAAAAAACGCGAAAATCGCTCGGCTACTAAAGATACCGTCGTCGATGAAACAGGAGTCGAAGAGGAATTACTATATAAATGGGTTCGTAAAGGCCGGCTCCAGCTCGCACAATTCCCTAACCTTGGATATCCTTGTGCAAAATGTGGAACAATCATAAGAGAAGGGAAACTCTGTGTAAAATGTACAGGAAGCATCCTAAATGACCTAGAATTACATAAAAAAGAAGAAAAACGAAAAGAAGAACTCCAAAAACGCACATACTATAGTCAGTTATAATTAACAAAAAAATCCAAACTCGCTGTTTGGATTTTTGACTAAATGGGAAAAATCGACTATAAAACTTTCACAAAAACTACCGATATAAACAATATAGGAAAAAATACGTTCGAACGAAAGGGGCGTAACCAATGAAAATTAACAACATTGGAAATCATGGAATCAACCCATATAAAAAGCAAATGAATAAAATGGAACAAGTAAATAAGAGCGGAAAACAAGTTGATAAAGTAGAGATATCCGGTGCGGCAAAGGAAATGCAGCAACTATCGAGCATCGAAAAAGAACGCCAAGCAAAAGTGGAACAATTAAAAAAACAAGTCGAGAACGGTCAGTATAAGATCGATCCGGAGAAAATTTCCACTAGTATAATGAAATATTACCGACCATAAAGTTTAACGGAGCGTGAGAAACATGCAAGTGCAAAATGATATGAAGATTCCATCTTTTACACAACAAGAAAAGCCCCTTGAATTAAAAGCGGGCGATGTCTATCAAGCAACAATAAAAGATAAAATCTCTGATCATGAGGCTGTACTGCAAATTAGAGGCCAAGAGGTAAAAGTGAGTATCCAAGGTAATTTCCCTTCAAGCGGGAATTTGTCAATTGAAGTAAAGGATACAAAACAGGCCATGCCAGTTGTAAAAGCGCTCCCACAAACAGAAGCAGCAGTTAATCAACAAAAGACTGTCCCATTTGTTATGGGAAATACAAAATTACCTGATGATTTAAAGGCTGCTGTAAACCTCCTAGTGAAACACAATATTCCTCTTGAACAAACCACACTGAGTCAAGTGAAGTCTTTTATGGAGCATGAAACAGGGACAACTACTCAAAAGTTGGAAACAATTGCAGCAATCATAAACAAAGGCTTGGATCTCACAAAGTCCCAGTTACAAGCAGTTCATCAAGCATTGCACTCATCTTCAATCGAACAGCTTGTTCAAGACATCGCCCCTGGCTTTGATCAGAAAACAATGGAAGCGATAAAAGGCAACACTACAGTCATTCTTTCAAAAAATAGAAACATTACTCAATCGGATCAGCTTTATCGTGTTGGTATGGATAAAGTAAATGAGGTTCTAGAAAAATTAGCACAGGGTATAAAGGATCCGCAAAAACTGCGGTTAATTGACTCATTACAAAAGGAATTAATAAAGGAAGGAGGATTGGAGCGGGTAATCAAACTTCTTCACGCGAATTTTTCCAGTGAGCTTAAAGCCGATCCTGCCCTATCCTCTTTAGTAAAAGATGCGATAAAACTTGGGTCACTAAGTCAATCATTCTTATTTGAAGCAGTAGAAAAATCGAACGTTCAGACGAATCAGGCAAATACCATTCAACAGGCGATCAAAATGGTTCAAAAAAGCCCAAATATGAATGAACTGATGCAATTCATTAAAGAGCAACTAATAGATTCAACCAATCTATCAACTATAGAATCAGAATCATTGAGAAACGTAGTGGAACATGCTGAACAGCTTCAGTCAAGTGGACGAGAATTGGCAGCACGTAAAGAATTGATGACCGAATTACATGCCATTAATAAAAATCATAAACTGCCTGTGACAGCGCCTATCTCGGAAGATACCGCATACCAAGTCAATGATGATTTCTTAGCAACATTGCCTATCCAGTCTAAGGATGTAATCGTCACGACGATTACAAAAAAGCTATCACAAGCGGCTATTGATTTTAAAGAAATAAAAAGGGAAATTTCAAACAATCTACAATCAATAATTAAATTATTTGATATGTTTAAACAAAATGCCGGAAACCAAGCAAAGCCCTTATTAGAATCAACGATTAAACAATTGGATAAAGCCATTTTACGAAGCGATTTTATGCTTTATACCGATATGACAACAGAAAAGAAGCTATTACAAGCAAGTTCACAGTTAAATGAAGCGAAAAAGCTTTTAAGCACAGGCAATTTTTCGGACGCAAATAAAATTGTAAGTGAAGTCAAAACGATGATGGACAAGTTGATTTTTAAACCTTCAAATGTGAAAGTACAGCATTTTGTAACAAAAGAATTTTTACAGCAAGAGGAGCCATCATTATCTAAGCAGCTGGTTCATTCATTAAATGAATCAAACCAAACATTAAAGCAATCACCATCTGCACGACAAGCATTTGAGTTTGTCCGAAATTTAGGTTTAACCTATGAGTCAGAACAGGCACATTCCTTATTCACCAAAGGGCAAGGTCAAGCATCGTTAGACTCTACTGTGAAAGGGATCTTACAGAGGCTTGCACAGACTGAAGGGAATCCTACGATAGACCAAGCATTGCAAAACCTTACCGGACAACAGCTATTAAGCAGGTCAGATCAATCAAGTACACAAAGTTTAATGTTTGCTCTACCATTTCTTATTCAAAATAAAGTGGAGAATGTGAAAGTCTATATTAATTCTAAAAATCAGTCGGAAAAAATAGATTGGGAGCATTGTAGTCTTTATTTTCTATTTGAAACGAAGAAGCTTGGTGAAGTGGGGATTCTACTTTCCTCCTCAGATCGGACCCTAAATCTCACGATAAAAAACGACCGCCAAGGATTTAAGGAAAAAATTACACCACTTGCTGAAGTTGCAAAAGAAAGATTAAAGGAAATCGGCTATAACATAGGGACAATCCAATTTACACGATTAACAGAGTCAAATAAATCTTTGACACCTAAGGTAGATTCCGAAAAAAAGAACATTACAAGAGGATTGGACTTTACGATATGACAATGAAATATTTTAACCCAAAAAACAAACGAATACTTAATGGTCCATCGGCCGCAGTCATCCGCTATGATGAAACACAACCTGGTCCAACAGTCGTTGCACATGGTACAGGCAATGTTGCCGAAAAAATCATTGAACTAGCAAAAAAACACGGAGTTCAAATGCAAGAAGATGCAGGACTTCTTCAGCAATTGATTGATGTAGACTTAGGTGATAATATTCCTCCACAACTATATTCAGTCATTGCCGAAATATTAATATTAATTGAGGAAATGGAAAAAAACTATTAAAAAATGAAAGAATCATCCGATATATAGAGTGATTAGGAGGTTAAAATCATGGAATTTTTAACAAAAGAATTCATTTATTCAAAATCATCACAAGAAATAACCTCATTGCTCTATGAAGCATTAATGGATCGAGTGCGCGAAGCAATTGATGCAATAGAAAAAAAGGACTTTATTGAAGCAAATACAAAGCTTCAAAAGGCAAATGATATTTTACAACGATTAGGTGTAGGTTTGAATTATGAAGCGGGGATTATTGCTGACCAGCTTGATACCCTTTATAACTATATGGCAAATAACTTAGTAGAAGCAAACTTGAAAAAAGATACGACCCTTTTAATAGAAGTTCTTCAAATCACGGAATCTATCGCAAATGCTTGGAATGAAGCATTAAAAAATAAAGAAAAACAAGAAACTCAACTTCAACGAAAAGCGAATGCTTACGAACAGCATGTAGCAGTAGCAACACAGGAATAAGAGAAATGAGGAGAATCGAACATGAGGATTAATCACAATATCCAAGCATTAAATGCGTACAGAAATTTATCACAAACGATGAGCAGTACATCGAAAAGCCTTGAAAAACTTTCATCCGGACTGCGCATTAACCGTGCGGCAGACGATGCGGCAGGACTTGCCATTTCCGAAAAAATGCGTTCACAAATCCGCGGTTTAAGTATGGCTGAACGAAATTCATTGGATGCTGTTTCTCTTATTCAAACTGCTGAAGGGGCATTGAACGAAACCCATTCCATTTTGCAAAGAATGAGGGAATTAAGTGTGCAGGCATCAAATGGCACACTAGAGGATAATGATCGTGGCGCGATACAAGCCGAAATGAATCAATTAACATTTGAAATTGATCGTATCGCTGATACGACGCAATTCAACCAAAAGAAATTATTCAGTGGTGCGGAAAAAGGAAGACCATTTGCCGAAATTAGCTCGGATCAAGTGACTTATCAGGGAACGGGAACATGGAAGGGTACGATTACAGCGGATCCTACAGACCCTGCTCAAGTCGTAATGGACTTTTCTGCAGCATTTGGAAAGCAACTATCGACAGCAATTGATGGCAAAACCTTTACAGTTAATGGCAAAACGTATGAAATAGATATTACAAATGGCAAAACACCTGGACTTTCTAAATCAAGTAATATCGCTGTCAATTTAACAACGGCTCAATGGAAAGACAACGCAGCGAATGATACAGATGCCGTTTCAAATATAAATAATTTACTTGGTGCATTAACATCAGCAATTAATGCAAATGATCCTACTTTCACTGCAAAAGCAACAAATGCGGCAAATACTGGAACTACAACTGATAATATCATTAATAATGGTAAAATCACTTTAACGACTAAAGCGAATATGGCTCCAATTGATGCCGCAACTATAAAAGTAAGTACAACCTTTGCAAATACAGCAGTCAAATATTTAGACCCTACTAATTTAACAACAGAAGTAAAAAATGTCATCGGCAAACCAAATGCAATTAATGCTGAGACGTTTAATCTAAAATTTTCTGAAGTTCCAAAAGCAGGGGATCAATTAAAAATTGGCAACTTAACGATTAATTTCGGTACTACATCAAAAGCGTACGCAAACAAGAGTGCAACAATCGATATAACTGGAAAAGATGTTTTTACTGTATTAAACGAAATTAACCAAACTTTAGTAACTGCACAAAAGGATACGACAAATAATCCGTTAAAAGATCTTGCACCAACCTTTAGTGTTGTTGGAAATACATTATCATTAGGCACGACAAAAACGAATGACGGCACGAGCGGTTTGGCAATCCAGCTAATTGACAAAGATTTTGAAGCAAACGCAGGAAAAGATCTTGAAATTCAGTTCCAAATTGGAGCAAACAGCTCCGAAACATTAACGATGTCTATCGGAATAATGGATGCTGCTAGCTTAGGACTTGCAAGAGACTTACAAGGAAACAAAATTACAACACCAGGACTAAACGCTCAAGCAGGAGTAGATGTAAGTACGGCGCAAGGAGCTAGTGAAGCGATTGACATTATCGATCAAGCGATCCAAAAGGTTTCTGCAGAACGAAGCAAATTAGGGGCATACCAAAACCGATTAGAGCACACCGTTACAAATTTACAAACTGCCAATGAAAACTTAACAGCTGCTGAATCACGTATTCGTGACCTTGACATGGCAGAAGAAATGACAAATTATACACGTAACAATATTCTAAACCAAGCCGGTCAAGCAATGCTCGCGCAAGCAAACCAGCTGCCACAAGGAATTCTACAGTTATTGAAATAAATTTCAACATGGGGTGGAGGACAAATAGGACTCCACCCTTATTTATTGGGGATAATCTCCAACTGAAATTTTATTGAAACTCACGTAAAATAAGAAAAAAGCGATGAAGAGGTGAGCACCGTGGAAGTAGGGAAAGTAGATAAATTAGGTTTAAATAAACTTCAAAAAAAGAATCAAGTAGCTTCAGAGACGGTCTCGTTTTCAGAAGTCATGTCTAAAGGACGTGAAAATAGAACGTTAGAAAGAATGACCAAGCTGATGCAAGACATCGAGGACCAAGGACAAAAGCTTGCCAAATCAAGAACGATTGAAGATTTTCGTAAATATAAAAAACTAGTGAAATCCTTTATGGAGGATGCCGTCAATAATGGTCTAAAGCTGGAAGAACAGCGCGGTCTCAACTGGCGTGGACGTTCAAAAGTTTATAAAATCGTTAAAGAAGTAGATTCGAAATTAATCGATTTAGCCAATAAAGTACTGGAAAAAGAACAAAAAGGAATAGATATATTAGGACTTGTCGGAGAAATTCAAGGATTAATCGTTAATATTTACACTTAACATTTTTCCTTATTTGCCGATAAAAAAGATAGAAACTTAAAACAGGAGGGTCTTTCATGCTGACCCAAAAGCTAATAGAAATATTGCAAAAAACACTTAAGCTTCATCAAAGTCTATATGAAATTGCTGTTGAAAAAACAGAAGTTATAAAATCAGCCAATATCGAATCATTACAGAACATCATCCAAAATGAACAAAAGCATATTGCAGCCATTCAAATGTTTGAAAATCAACGACAAGAATTGGTTGCACGATTTAAAAAAGATTTAGCCATTGAAATGGACGGGTTCACTATTTCAGCACTACTTACTCATTTAAATGGACCCGAGAAGGAACAGATTCAAGAACTACAAGCGAATTTAATCCAACAAGTGGATGAATTGAAAAATGTAAATACGTTGAATCAACAATTACTTATGCATTCCTTACAATTCGTTCATTTGAATTTAAACTTTTTCGATCCAGACCCTGAATCACCAAATTATACAAAATCAGCAGATGAAGAGCTTGTCGAAACGACGCGATCTTTATTTGATTCTCAAGCCTAACGAGAGAAGGAGGGAAACCATTGCGTTCAACATTTTTCGGTTTAGAAACGGCCAAACGCGGAATGTTTACTTCGCAAAGTGCCATTTATACAACAGGAAATAATATTTCAAATGCGAATACACCTGGATATACAAGACAACGAATAGAATTTATCCAAACAGAAGGTTTTCCATCACCGGCGATGAACCGACCTGAAATTCCGGGCTTACTCGGAACAGGAGTAAAAGAAGGATCGATTGAGAGAATTAGGGATCAATTTATCGATCGGCAGTATCGCAATGAAAATACGAAATTAGGATACTGGCAATCCTATGCGGGGTCTGTACAAAAAATGGAAGAAATTATGAATGAACCGAGTGACTATGGTTTATCAAAAGCGATGTCGCAATTTTGGCAGTCACTTCAAGATTTAAGTGTAAACCCTGAAAATGAGGGGGCAAGGATGGTTGTTTTACAACGTGGACAATCATTAGCGGAAACATTTAATTATTTGCATGATTCTTTAATGTCCGTGCGCAATGAGCTGAATCATGAAATGGATGTAACGGTTCAGCAAGTGAATTCATTAACGACCCAGCTTGCCGCTGTAAATAAGCAAATTAGTGAAGTAGAGCCTCATGGTTATTTACCGAATGATTTATACGACCAAAGAGACCGTTTACTTGATGAATTATCGAGTATTGTTCCTATTGAAACGACTTATCAAACATCGGGTGGCAAACCATCGACAAAAGCTGAAGGTACAGCTAGTATCAATCTGGTCATTGGAAATAAAAAGATAAGCTTAGTAAACGGCTCAAATGCAAGTGCTCTTTCTATTGAAAAAGATGAAAAAGGTGTAAGTTCTATTTCAGTTAATGGTGAAATTGCGACAAGTAATACGGATAGCCTCACAGGCCAAGGTAAACTAAATGCATTAATTCAAGCATATGGAACAGGTGAAGGCAAAGGGTTGTATCCGGAAATGCTTGATAACTTAGATAAACTAGCTTATACATATGCAAGCATTTTTAACGAGATTCATTCAAAAGGCTATGATAAGGATGGAAATGGCGGAGTCGATGCAAATGGCAATCCACTAGGCAAAAACTTTTTCGAAGGACTAGGAACTGATTATAAAGGGGCGGCAGGAAGTATTAAGGTAGCTGACCTCAAACCGTCAGAAATCGCTGCTTCACTAGTGAAAGGTAATGCAGGAAATGGTGGCAATGCGATTGCTTTAGGGAATATTAAAGACTTGCAATTCTCTAATAACTCTGTCACGTTAAGCGATGGAACGAAACTTGAAAATTTAGAAATAAATAATGGAACGATCCAATCTTTTTTTGAAGGGACAATTGGAAGTATGGCGGTAAAAGGTCAGCAGGCCAATCGACTCGCACATAATAGTGAAGTCCTTCTAAATTCTGTAGATAAAAACCGTCAATCAGTTACAGCAGTTTCTTTAGATGAAGAGTTTTCAAACTTAATACAATTTCAACATGCCTATTCAGCATCTGCTCGCATGATTACAGCAATCGATGAGATGCTTGATCAAATTATTAATGGACTGGGACATGTTGGGAAATAGGGGTGAAATGAGATGCGCGTAACACAAAGTATGATATCGAATAATGTGATGTTTAATATTAACCAAAGCTATTCACTCATGGATAAGCTGAATGAACAAATGACAACACAAAAAAAGATTTCAAGACCGTCGGATAATCCAGTCGTTGCGATGAAAGGAATGTTTTATCGGACAAATGTAATGGAAATTGAGCAGTTTAAAAGCAATTTCTCGGAAGCGCGAAATTGGGTTGATACAACCGATTCTGCATTAAGTGAAATGAATAAAGCCTTGCAACGTATTCGTGAAATAACGGTAAGTGCGAATAATGGAACATATGATAAAGAGCAAACGAAAGCAGTAGCGGATGAAGTTAGTCAGTTAAAAGAACATATTGCCTCCATTGCTAATTCTAAAGTCGGCGACAAATATATTTTTAACGGAAGCAATACATTAACAGCCCCTGTTCAAACGACTGATGCAGGTATTAAAGCACAATTTTCTGAAGGTAATGTGAATATGGAGCTTTCTAAAGGAATCTATGTTCCAGTTAATATCAATGGAACGAATGCCTTTATGGGTGGTGCAAATGGGGACAGTGTCTTTACAGAATTAGACAATCTGGAAAAAACATTACGAGGAGAAGGCTCCGGAAAAATAGGCGACTTCATTCAAACGATGGATGACCGGATTTCTAAAGTTTTATCTGCTCAATCCGAAATCGGTGCACGAACAAACCGCTTAGATTTCATGGAAGAGAGAATTGACAACCAACAACTTATCGCGAAACGCGTCATGTCAGATAATGAAGATATCGACTTTGAAAAGCTCGTCACAGACTTCAAAACACAGGAAGCGATTCACCGTGCCGCAATGGAAGCCGGTGCAAGAATCATCCAACCGACCCTATTGGATTTTCTAAGATAAGGGGAAGCTATTCATTTCGAATAGCTTTTTTTGTAGAATAAGAAAAAAGGGGATGAATTTCTATGCAGGTGCCACAAATTAGACTCCAGTCCCAGCAGGCACAAATTGAATTACAAACGAGACCAGCCACACAAACAATCGAACAGCCAAAAGCACAAATGGATATCCAGCAGCCACATGCGGAATTACAAATACATACAATTCCCGGCAAACTTTCCATTGACCAAACCGAAGCTTGGGAAGAGATGGATATTAAAAGTGTCTTTCGACGAACCGAAGAAAATGCCCAATATGGAAAGCAAAAGGCAATGGAAGGAATCGCAAGGATTGCCTCCGAAGGTGATCAACTAATGAAGATAGAAAACAGTCGGAAAGTAATCGTCGAACAATCTGCCCAACGTGCACTTGAGAACCAAACATTCGACACGAATATTACATGGATTCCATCGTTTTTTTCTGTAAAAACGGACTACCAGCCAGCGGAAGTAACTATTGATTGGAATACCCACCAAGCAAACATCAATGTGAAAACACAAAAGCCAATTATTACGTATCAACCTGGTGAAGTAACGGCAAGATTGAAACAGCATCAAGCATTAAACATAGATTTTACGCTGTAAGATGAAATGGAGTGTTAAAAATGAAAATCGAAACAAAATATCACGGCGAAACCGAAATAAATGAAAAAGACGTTCTGCACTTTGAAAAGGGAATCCCGGGCTTTCCAGAAGAATACAAATTTATTTTACTCCCATTACCGGACCAAGCCTTGTTTACAATTATGCAATCGCTTCAAACAGCAGGACTTGCATTCGTATTAACAAGCCCATTTAATTTTATCGATAAATATGAATTTTCCCTTGATGAAAGTACAATGGAACAATTATCTATCGAGAGTCAGGAAGATATTAGCGTATTTACAATTGTAACGGTCCAAGATCCATTTGAAAAAACAACAGCCAACCTGCAAGCGCCTATTGTGTTAAACATAAAAAATAACAAAGCCAAACAAGTTATCCTAAACGATTCGCCATACAAAATCAAACATCCGCTCTTTGAGCAACTAGTAAAGGGGTGAGACGATGCTAGTCCTATCAAGAAAAAAAGGTGAAGCCATCCAAATCGGTGATGACATCGAAATCACCATCACCGCCATCAAAGGCGACCAAGTCAAAATCGGCATCAACGCACCAAAAAACATAGAAATCCATCGGAAAGAAGTCTACCTAGACATCCAATCCGAAAACACCGAAGCATCAAAAGATATCACAAATCTTCTATCACTCCTACCAAAAACAAAAAAAGAATAAAATTTTTATCAAAAACTATTAAACCTCCTCGAAACCTGTCGATATAAATAATGTAAGCGAGAAACGAAAGGACGGCCGACTTTCAGTTCTTGCTAAACAAACTAAATTTATATCGTTCACAAGGATGTGGGCGGGATATTCAAGGAGGAAATTATATTATGCAAATCAATCATAATATTGCGGCGTTGAATACTTATAACAAGTTAAATGCTGCATCAAATGCTCAAGGTAAATCAATGGAAAAATTATCTTCGGGTATGAGAATTAATCGTGCAGGAGATGATGCAGCTGGTCTTGCAATTTCTGAAAAAATGCGTGGACAAATTCGTGGATTAGATATGGCTGCCAAAAACTCTCAAGACGGTATTTCTTTAATCCAAACAGCTGAAGGGGCTCTAAACGAAACACATGATATTCTTCAACGTATGCGTGAATTAGCAGTTCAAGGTGCTAATGATACAAACGTTGCTGATGATCGTACAGCTATTCAAGATGAGTTAAATCAATTGTCTTCTGAAATTGATAGAATTGCTAAAACTACTGAATTTAATACGAAACCATTGTTAAGTAATTCTGGTGGATTTAGTGCTACCTTACAAATTGGTGCAAATAAAGATCAAACAATTGCTATTCAGATTTCTAATATGAATACAACAAGCCTTAGTTTGGGTGCTGCAAGAATTGCTGTTGCTACTCATGCATCTGCGGGCGTAGCGATTAGTGCAATTGATAATGCAATTAAATTAGTATCTAAACAACGTTCTAAATTAGGTGCTTACCAAAACCGTTTAGATCATACAATTAACAACTTAAGCACTTCTAGTGAAAACTTAACTGCTGCTGAATCTCGTGTTCGTGACGTAGATATGGCTAAAGAAATGATGCAACAAACAAAGAATTCAATCTTATCTCAAGCTTCTCAAGCTATGCTTGCTCAAGCAAACCAAATGCCACAAGGTGTACTACAATTACTTCGATAAAAATAATGGGTTTATAGAAATATCGTGCTTAGGTGGAATCTTAAGCACGATGTTTTTATTAAATCCATTACTTCCCAGGAGGATTACATTTTATGAGACCTTTTATTTCACTCTGTATGATTGTTAGAAATGAAGAAAAAGTTCTAGAGCGTTGTTTATTGTCGATTGCTAATTTGGTTGATGAAATTATTATAGTGGATACAGGATCTACTGATAGTACAAAAGAATTAGCGTTAAAGTATACAAAAAATATATATGATTTTGAATGGATTAACGACTTTTCAGCTGCACGAAATTTCGCTGCTGAAAAAGCCACGGGAGAGTGGATATTAGTATTAGATGCTGATGAATATGTAGATGAAGAAAACTTCAAAGAATTTATAAAACAATTAAAAAAAGATAATGGACATATTGATGCGTATGATGCAAAAATAATTAATTTTTCTGGTCTGTCCGGGGAATCATTGATGCAAAATTTTCATGATCGCATCTATAAAAACAATGGAAAAATTTTCTATTATCGTAGAATACACGAGCAATTTAAACATAAAGATAATGCAACATTGAATATTCAAAAATCTAATCTAATAATTTTTCACTCAGGGTATTTAAACCAAACAGTCAAAGAAAAGGAAAAATCAAGCCGTAATAAAGAGTTACTCGACATAGAGATGCATAATGGAGAAAAGAATGCCTTTGATTATTTTAATTTTGGTAACGAGTATTTTTCTATTGGTGAATATTCCGAGGCTTTAGATGCTTATTTAAAGGCATATAAATTTAAAAAAGATTTTCGCCTTTCTTGGGTACCTATGGCAGTCATGCAAATCATTACTTGTTTAATAAATTTAAAAAAATATAACGTTGCATTAAATGTAATAAATGATGCAGAAAATATATATTCAAATTCACCAGAGATAAAATACTTAAAGGGGGAAATATTTTTACTAAGAGGGCAATTAGAAGATGCAAGGAAAACTTTTCTTGAGTTAGTAAATAATAATGAAAATTATACTTTTATTATTCTTAGACCTGATTTAAAAGATCAAAAGCCACACCTAAAATTAGGGGAAATCTTCCTTTATCAAAAGGACTATAACGCTGCAGTACATCATTATGCTAATGTTCTTAATATAAATAATAGTAATGTAGAAGGTATCAAAAAGCTAATTTATATTCTAAATAAATTTTATACAGAAGTTGAAATCACTGATTTTTTACAATCCAATAATTTAGTAAACCATCATAATATCAACATTTATATAAAAACTTGTTTTGATATTGGAAATTCAAATTTAGCTTTATCTATACTAGAAGACTTTTCTGAGGAACATAAATTGTTATATCAAATAGCTTTACTAAAAGATTTTTGTATAAATGGTAAAAGAGAAATTCATCATTTTAAAGATACACTAAATTTCGATATTCTAAAAAGTGTAGTAGAAACAAATTGGATAAACCTGATTGACCTCGTATTGTTAAGGGATTATGTAGAGGTAAATAGCGATTTATTAGGGGTATTAGAATCTTTAGGGGAGAATAATCAAATCAATAAATTAATAAATTTACTTAGTGGTTCTGAAAATATCACAAATCTCGATGAAGATCTTATTTTGTATTCGCTAGAGATATTCTTAAAATATAAAAAAACTGATTTATGTAATGTAATTCTTGATAATATAGAACAAACAGATAAAAGTACTATTCGTAAGGTTGCGGGTTTACTGTTTGCTAATGAATTTAAAACAGAGGCTTTACAATTGTATGAGCTATGCGACTGGAATACATTTAATGAGCAAGATTTTATAAATATTATTGACAGTTTAATAGAGACAAATAATAAAGATTATGCTATAGAATTGGCGAAATATGCGATCATTATGTTTGAAGAAGACTTTCGTTTTTATAAGTATGTTTTAGAAAATACGGAGGATTCCTTTGTATTTAAACAAACTTTTCAAAAGGCAGGAGAGCTATTTACCCAAAGTGAATATCTTGAAAGTATTATTTCTGCTAATGGACAAAACGTTAGCGGTGAAGATAAAGCGAAAATAATGCTCGGCGAACAAAATAAAATATTAAATGCATTTTTGGAAACTATAGATCAGTATTTAATAAATTTTTATTCGCTCAAAAAAGATGAATTTACTGTATGTTATCCATATATTTCTTTTATAAATGAAGAAGTTAGTATTGCCGGAGTAAAGTTCCTTTTAATACATGAAACTAAAAAATGGGTAACAATAGAAGTTGCTAAAAAAGAAGAAAAGTGGACATTACAAAATTTAAAAACACCTAATGAGTCTGAATTGATAAAGAAAAAGACTTTATTAAAAATGAATTATATTAATAAGAAACCTAAAATATTATTAGGTTACAGAGATTTTAGTGGTTGTAATACATTAGCTTTATACAAATCAATTCCTTCATACATTTCTGATGAATTTGAAGTAGATTTTGTCAAAGGAACAACTGACGAGTTTACACAAAAGGCTCTTAACAGTGATATGATTGTAATAACAAATATGGAATACAACTTTGAATCAAATACTAAAACTAATGAAAAAATAGTTATTGATACATGGCACGGCTTTCCATTAAAAAATATGTTCTATACAGACCCACATTATTTCAATAAGAATTCTATTGCACCTTTTTGGAGACAAATAGATTATTCAACTTCATATTCAGAGTTGTATAGTAAAATAGTAAATAAATCAATTATGGTTGATCCAGATAATTTTGTAATTACTGGTTCCCCAAGGAATGATTTCCTCTTTAATAAGGATGTTAGTCGATCATTATTACTAGAGTTACTAGGTAAAGAAGATAACGGGCAAAAATTTATATTTTATATGCCTACTTTCCGTAGTGCCGATATAATAAATACTCTTAGCTCTAATAACCTTTTTGGATTTAAAGGTTTTGACTTAGGTTCTTTAGAAAATTTCTTAGAAGAAAGTAATTATGAATTAATTGTCAAACTTCATCCAATTTATAAAAAGAAGTTCAATGATCTTATATTCAATAGTTCTAGAATAAGTATGTATCCTGAATATGAAGCTAAAAAAAGATTTGTTGATCTCTACGAAGTTTTAAGTGCAACGGATATTTTAATCACAGATTATAGTTCAGTCTATTTTGATTATTTGCTACTAGATAAACCCATAATTTTTGCTATTCAAGATTTAAAAGAGTATCAAGAAGAAAGAGGTTTTTGTCTTGAACCATTCGAAAATTGGACACCGGGTCCGAAGGTAGTTAACCAAGAACAATTACAAACTGAAATAATGAATTATGAGAAAGATAAAGATTACTATCGTTTAATCCGAAAAGAAATTAGAGATAAAGTGTATCGTTACAAAGATGGGGACTCTTCAGAAAGAGTCTGGAATTTTATTTCATCACTTTATTGTTGAGTGGGAAATAAAAAGTTTTAGCAACGATTAATATGGCTCCAATTTGTAGGAAATAAATTGGGGCTTCATTCAAATCCAACAGATATAAGTACATTAATTCCATTTTTATATGAAATCGAGTAGGATTATTACGAGTTACCGAAACACATTGTAACATATGCAAGTTATTGTAGTGAACAAAACTATAATGATTTCCTTTTGAACAGGAAACGAGATGCACTTATTTCGTATAATACGTATTTGAAGGAACAAAAGAAAAAGTACAAACAAAACACATTTAATCCCGACAACTGGCACTACGATGATGAAACAAATGGATATACTATACATGCCCTAAACAGAAACGTCTTGAATTTCACTATCATGCAGTCCGTAATGACCGTACTAGCTTCCAACGGAAGTTCAAAATCTACAAATGAGAAGACTATTCGGGATGCCATTCCGTTCATCCAGTAAAAAGCAAAAGAAGGAAACAATCGAAAACTAATAATGAATGAAAAATGGGAACAACAAAAATTATATATAAGAGAGAAGCTTTCAGAAGAGAAAAAGAGTGACATTTATCGAAAACGCAAATCGATGCGGAACCAGATTTTGATTTTTGAAGGCTAATCTGCGTTTCACTCGCTTTTATGTAAGAGGAAAATCAAAAATAGAAATCGAAATGGGTCTCGCGCTAAGGCAGTGAATTTAAGAATATTCACTGCTCAATAACTAAGGTAATAGAAGAATTCACCTTTCTCGCTATTTAAAGCTAGTTTTGTCCTAGCCCGATTATTTTGGAGAAAGTTCCTGTCACAGTACCACCCCAAGTAATATTGTTTCACGGAATAAGTTAATGTTCATTGGTCCACTGTATTGATGAATAGTCCTCAATTTTTGAGTTATACAAGGTATGTGGGGGCAGCTTATGTGCTTGTCACACCAGCTTTTCTTGTTTAACAGAAAGTTCTACAAAGATTTCCCTTTTGAAAAAATACCAAATAGAATACTCGTTCTGTTTTTGTTATTATTAATGTATAAGCTCGAAAAAGGTTGTGATATATTAATGGTAACAAGCATGGTGTTTGAAAAGCCACCAATCTATTCTGTTGTTGATTATGATGGACTTTGGAAAAAACTCATTAATGAGCTGTTTGAGGAGTTTGTTCTATTTTTTGCACCTGATTTATATGAAAAAGTTGATTTTCAGAAGAAGTATGAATTTTTGCAGCAGGAGCTTTATAAAGAAGTTATTCAAGAGAAGAAGGGCAAACAAATTGCTGATCAAATTGTTAAAGTATACTTAAAAAGTGGTATAGAAAAATGGCTTCTTATCCACATTGAAGTTCAAGGGGATCCCGATCCAGAGTTCCCAAAACGGATGTTTAGGTACTATTATCGTATCTTAGATAAGTACGATCGTGATATAGTTGCCATCGCATTATTAACTGATGCGTCCGGAGGTTTCCGTCCAAGTAGATATGAACGCTCATCCTTCGGTACAAAGCTAACCTATGAATATAATGTTTATAAATTTAAAGACCAGAAAGAGGAAGAACTTATACAATCATCTAATCCATTTGCTATTGCAGTATTAGCTGGTATGTATGCAAGTATGTTCAAAAATGATGAAGATACCCGCTTTCGTTTCAAACTCAAATTAATGCGGTTACTTTTGCAAAAAAGTAACTTTCCTCAAGAAGAACAACGCATCTATTTATCTGCCCTTATTTATTTTGTAGACTACATCTTGCAAATTCCCGATGAATTGACATCCAAATTAAGAAATGAAATCATGATCATGAAGGAGGAAGTGGATATGTTCTTTTTAGATCGAAAAAATCTACCCCCAACTTTTGGCGAAATAAGAGAAGAAGCACGTGAAGAAGGCTTAAAGCAAGGACGTAAACAGATTGCCCTTGAAATGTTAGCAGATGGTATGGATGTTGAAGTAATTGCTAAATATGTAAAACTTCCTATCGAAGAAATTAAAAGATTGAAGAAAAAGGGATGGACACAGTGACACCCCGAATTCCCCAAAAATGTTGATAAGGGATTTAACGTCTTTTATTTGAGAGGGATTCTATCTATTACCAAGCCAGAGGATAACTGTACTGGAACTTCTATAAGCTTTTTCAACCACAATATAACTGGAAATGGTCCATCGATAGCTTAAATAAAATCATAGGAAACTTGTTTTTATTGAAAACGAGTTTTTTATGATTTTTTTAATTCAAGTCATTCCCGAAAACAAACAAATCCATCCTAAACATTCACAAAAAACTACCGATATAAATAATAGAAGAAAAGACTTTACAGATTAGGGAGTGAAACCAAATGGTTCGTATAAGCGGATTGGCCAGCGGCATGGACATCGACCAAATGGTAAAGGATTTAATGAAGGTAGAACGTATGCCTTTAGATAAATTAAAGCAAAAACAGCAAACCCTTGAATGGCAACGGGATGATTATCGTTCATTGAATACATTGTTTTTTAATTTTCGACAAACATTAACAAATATGAAATTAACGCCAGCATATCGTGCGAGAAGTACCGTTTCAACGAATGATCAATTACTGACAGCCACTGCTTCAAGTGCAGCTGCGATGTCATCGTACTCAATTTCGAAAGTGAAACAGTTGGCAACGGCTGCCACAAAAGTAAACACAGGGAAGATATCTTCTGGCACAGAAAAAGTAGATATAAATCAAAGTATAATGAGTCAAGCAGGTAAACTTAGTGGACTTACATGGGAACAAGGTGTTGTTGAATCAAAGTCTATTAGTGTATCAGAAGATGGGACTGAACTGAAATTTCCATTGGATGGAGCAAACCTAAAAGATATTAACAACATGAATATTAAAGTCGATGGGAAAACCTATAAACTTGTAACTGACCCTAATGCAGTTCTAGCCGACAATGAAGTTCGTGTCTCTGTATCTGATACTGGTACCGATGGGGTTCTTACATTTAAATCATTAAAAAAAGGAAGCAACGTAAAAATCGACTATGTTGCCGATAAAAAAATAGAAAAAACAACTATATCAGATCAGGCAACAGGATTTCAGTTAAGTCATGGAGCAATTGTCACTGATTCCAACTTTTCTATCGTTATAAATAATAAAACATTTAAATTGGATGGGAATGGAACGGATTTAATAGAAGTAGATGCATCAGGTAATCCTGCCTCATCATTAAAACTTGGAACATTAGATAAAGAAACAGGGAAAGTTACATTTAGTGATGCTTATAAAGAAGAACTAAAAAAAGAAGCTGAGGAAAAACGAGCTGCTGAAAATTTAGGTGAGAAGGATGCGGTAAGTTTTGACGTTTCCACAACCTATCAACAAAACTACACAAGTTTTAAGGTGGCTACATCTACCTCTCAATACCCTAATGGGGTTGAGGAAAACTTTTTTGTTCAAGGAAATGATTCTTTAAGTAAAGTTATGACAAATGTTAATAATTCCAATGTAGGTGTTTCACTGTTCTATGATTCTTTTTCCGATAAAATGACGTTAACACGTACGGAAACCGGAAACTTTAGCGGAGATGAAACAGTTCAAGAAATTTCAACATCAGGTAATTTTATTGATAACGTATTGAAATTTGGCGGAGCCGCTGAAACAGGTGGGACAAACGCAAAATTCAACATTAATGGTCTAGATACTGAAAGAACATCCAACACCTTCGAAATGAATGGCGTCACATTTACACTAAAGAAAACATTTGACACTGCCGAAAGTGTATCTATCAAAAACGACTCAGATAAAGTCTTTGACAATATCAAAGCATTCGTCGATGAATATAACAAACTAATAGACACTGTTAGTAAAAAGACTTCCGAAGAACGATACAGAGATTACGGTCCATTGACAGATGAGCAACGCGAACAACTTTCCGACAAACAACAGGAAATGTGGGAAGAAAAAGCGAAAAGCGGTCTGCTTAGAGGGGATACAATGCTTTCTGGTGCTCTTTCGCAAATGCGGATGTCGATGTATCAGCCTGTTGATAATGCAAATGTTGCTTCAGCTTTTAAACAATTGGCTGCAATCGGAATTAAAACGACTGCAAATTATTTAGAAGGAGGAAAGCTTGAAATCAATGAGGCTGCCTTGAAAAAAGCAATTGAAGATGATCCGACATCTGTGGAAAACCTTTTCAGAGGTACAGGGGAAACATCTTCATCCAAAGGGATTGTCCAACGACTCTATGATGATGTCTCAACAACTATTGATAAATTAAATGAACGTGCAGGAAAAGCATATTCCACGAACCAGCAATTTACAATAGGAAAAAACCTAGATGATGTGGCTAAAAAGATTACATCCTTTACTGAACGATTAAAGCAAATTGAGGATCGTTATTACCGACAATTCTCAGCAATGGAAACAGCGATTCAAAAATCAAACAACCAAATGAATTATTTATTACAACAATTTAGTAGCGGACAGTAATTTTACTAGAAAGGAATGGGAGAGTATGGCAATGACCAATCCCTATCAAACGTATCAAACGAACTCTGTAACAACAGCATCACCAGGAGAGTTAACATTAATGCTATATAATGGATGCCTAAAATTTACGAATCTCGCAAAGGTAGCGATTAAGCAAAAAAATATAGAAGAGAAAAATAAATACATCCTAAAAGCACAGAATATCATTCAAGAGTTAATGGTTACATTGAATATGGATTTAGACGTTTCGAAGAATATGATGTCCTTATACGACTATATCCACCATCAATTAATTCAAGCGAATATTAAAAATGACATCGCTGCTCTTGAAGAAGTAGAAGAGTTTGTTACAGAGTTTCGTGATACATGGAAACAGGTTATCCAATTAAATCGTCAGCAGCAGTATGGGGTTCAAGGTGGCAAAGCATAATGAATCCGATTCAGGAATGCTGTAACATTACTAAGGAATTGATCGAGTTTTTAAGAAATAATAATGATGCAGATCGGGACAATGTGATTCAAGAAGTCGAACAGTTTCTCGAAAAACGCGAATCACTACTTGAAGATATCAAGCCACCTTTTTCAGCTGAAGATCAATTATTAGGTGAAAGATTGATCTTATTGGGAAAGCAACTAAATCTACTATTGATGAATGTAAAACAAGAAATTCAAAAAGATTTGAATGGATTAAATAAAAAGAAGAAATCGATGAATCAATATACGAATCCATATGCAAATATTCAGAGTGACGGTTTTTTCTATGATAAAAGAAAATAAATGAAAAATAGGACCATCAACTTGATGGTTCTTATTTTTTTTAGCTTGAAAAATGTATAAAATATATAGAACATAGGTTTCGATTTATGAGTGATGTCATTGAAATATTAAAAAGGAACATAGAGTAATTCGCAAAAAACAACTTGCAAATTTTTATTACCCCTTTTATAATAAATTTAATATTCAATCAATTCCCATAAATTAAAAACTACGAAGAGAAAAGTAAGATTTAATCATTTTTTTAAAGAGAGCCTCGGGAGCTGAAAAGAAGCAAAAAATGTAAATCTGAAAAATGGCCTCTGAGTTTCGTGCTGAACGTATCAATTGATATTAGTAGGTTCCGACGAGAGTTGGTACTCGTTATCCATACCACAGTATAAAAGTTTAAGCTTGAGTACTTGTCGAGGCTGTATGTGTGAGCATGCAGTAAAGTAAGGTGGTACCACGTTGATTCAACCACGTCCTTATCGTTAATGATGGGGGCGTGTTTTTTTATTTTGTTTTATATTTATTAAAGCCAGGGAGGATAACAGCATGGGTAAGAATTTAGTGATTCAAACAGATTTTGGTACAAGTGATGGGGCAGTTAGTGCAATGTATGGAGTGGCCATTTCTGTTGATCCGGATCTTCGGATTTTTGATCTAACACATGATATTCCACAATATAATATTTGGGAAGGCTCTTATCGTCTCTACCAAACCATCACGTATTGGCCAGCGGAAACGGTCTTTGTTTCCGTCGTTGATCCTGGAGTGGGATCGAATCGTTTAAGTATTGTCGCTAAAACGGTGGATAATCAATATATTGTTTCACCCGAT
This sequence comes from Heyndrickxia sporothermodurans, assembly GCF_003055045.1. NCBI lineage: Bacteria > Bacillati > Bacillota > Bacilli > Caryophanales > Bacillaceae > Heyndrickxia > Heyndrickxia sporothermodurans. The sequence continues at coordinate 36,141 of NZ_NAZB01000007.1, read as the reverse complement.
AATGGGACATTGACGCATATTAAACAACAGATTGGTATTAAAGAGGCGAGAGTGATTGATGAAACGGTCAATCGATTGCCGAAGTCGGGTGAATCATACACCTTCCATGGTCGTGATGTTTATGCCTATACAGGAGCACGATTAGCGGCAAATGTTATCACATTTGAACAGGTAGGTCCTGAAATCGACGTGAATCAAATTATTGAATTACCTAATATAGAGGCGAGTATCAATCAAGGGACTATTTCTGGAACAATTGATATTCTAGATGTTCGCTTCGGGAATCTTTGGACGAATATAAGTCGTGAATTATTTAAAAGCGGAGTATTGAATACGGAACATCATTAGAAGTGACGCTCTCTAATAATCGACATCAAGTGTATAAAAACAAAATGACATTTGGTCGTTGTTTCGCGGATAGTCGGCTAGGAGAACCATTGCTTTATGTAAATTCTTTAGACAAAATAGGCGTTGCTCTTAACCAAGGATCTTTTGCAAAAGCTTATCATATTTCGACCGGGGCGAATTGGAAAATTAGTATTCGCAAAATAATGTAATAATTGCAGAAAAACTAGCCAAAAGTACTAAACATTCCCATTGACAAACCGATATAAAAAATAAAAGGGTTGTAAGGGGTGAGAGGAAATGATTGATAGACTTGGAGGACAGGCGCTACCTGCAGCAACAATAACTACTACAGTCCAAGGAGATACGGATAATAGTAACCTTGCAGAATCGACGCAATCCAGGCATACAGAAGAAATGAAAGTGGAAGTGGTGCCAAAGGATAAACTCGAAAAAATAATTGATAGTATGAATGAGTTTGTTGCTGCATCAAACACTCATTTAAAATTCGAATTTCATGATAAATTAAATGAGTATTATGTAACAGTAGTTGATGACACAACACAGGAAGTCGTTAAAGAAATTCCTTCAAAGAAAATGCTCGATATGTATGCAGCAATGACTGAATTTCTTGGCGTTATGGTAGATAAAAAAATATAATAAATACAAATATGTTTTCCTAGTTAATCCAGTATATGAAATAATTAAAACTATGATAAAATGAGTGTAGCCACCTGGAGTAGGTGGTTTTAATTATGTTTTTAATAATGATCTCATGGGGGACATATTATGCCTGTGTTCAATGTGATGGAGGAAATTGTAAGAAATGCAATTGATGAACATAAAGATCAGTTGAATTTAACATGTGCTTGTGAAAATTGTTTAGACGATATTTTAGCACTTTCATTAAATCGGTTACCTCCGAAATATATCGTGAATCCAAATACGAGTCCATTTGTTCGGGCGGCATATACAGCCGATCGACAAGGCGCGGCGAACATAATTAGCACCGTTTTTCAGGCAGCGGAAATCGTATCGAAAAATCCGCGGCATATATGATGTATTAAGGAATTTTTGAAGTATAGTATTTATGTAGTTTTGTTATTATTTTTCAGATAAATAATAGGTACTTAGTATTGTTCAAATAATACGAGCACCTGCAGAAGAAATCAACAACCTAATTTAACATTGCCTTAACAAAAATAAGATCTAAGAGGTGGCCAATGAATTGGTTCAGTAAAAAAACAATAAATGAACAACCTGTTCTTGAGAAAGATGAACAACTAATCTCGATAAATATTAAAGATCATGAAGTAAACAAACAGATGCAAATGATTCGTTTTACAGAGGGAGATTTACGCATCGCAGCATCTATAAAATATATTGTTGATCAAAACATTGAAAAGATCGTTGATGATTTTTATGATGCAATCGGTCATCAGGCAAATTTAATGAACATCATCAATCAGTATAGTAGCATCGACCGGCTGCGACAAACATTAAAACGCCATATAAGTGAAATGTTTGTTGGAGTTATTGATGATGGCTTTATCGAAAAGCGGAAAACGATAGCTGTTGTTCATTTACATATTGGGTTAGAACCTAAATGGTATTTAGGGGCATTTCAAAATCTATTGTATTCCTTAATTGAACTCATTGAAGAACATGTAGAATCAAAAGCTAGGGTAATTGAAATCATAAAAAGCATTTCAAAACTTCTTAACTTTGAACAACAAATTGTTCTTGAAACATATGATAAAGAATATCAAAAAGTCCGCAAGCAGCATGAAGAACAAAAGAAAATTATTGAGCAGCAAGTGGCCCAAGTATCTGAAACGCTTTCTCAATTTTCGACCCAAACCAATGATTTTATGAATCAACTAAATTTACAATCTGCTGAAATGCTGTCCATTGCTAGTCAAAATGTTGAAGTAGCAAAGTTAATGTCTGCGGAAGCAAGTATTAGTAAAGAAAAATTAAGTCAAGAACTACAATTAATCAATAATATTGAAGCAAGTACTCTAAATATCAATGAACGGGTTAAAGAGCTTAAGAAAGCATCGGATCAAGTTCATTCCATCATTTCCATTATTACGAGTGTTGCTGAACAAACAAACTTATTAGCATTAAATGCAGCAATCGAATCTGCAAGGGCTGGCGAGTATGGAAAGGGATTTTCGGTCGTTGCTGGTGAAGTAAGAAAATTAGCCGAAGAAACAAAAAAATCAATCGGTAATATTTCTACATTAATCGAAAGCATAAAAAGTCAAATTGAGAATGTAACAATTTCGATCGGAGATGTGACAGAACTTACAAAGGAAAGTTCAAAAGAGATCACTAATATGGACTCATTCTTTGATAAAATTTTACAAGCAGCAGATGAAAATAAACATCATAGTGATCGAACTAAAATTGAGCTAACGCAAACGTCGGAAATTATTCAACAAGTGACAAACCTTATGGAACAAATTGCTATTTCTTCTGACGATTTAAAGGAGCTTTCACAAAGATTTAATACAAATTAAATAGGAGGTATCCAAATTTGGATACCTCTTTTTACTATAAAGGATCTACCAGAAGAACCCTGGGTAGCCATATCCATACGGATAGCCGCCGTAAAGGGCAGGAGCTAACAAGGCAGATCCTGCAAGTCCTCCGAGAACTCCGCCTAAAAATGGTCCACCGAAAAATGGTCTGCCCCACGGACGACCGAACCCCCATGGACGACCAAATCCCCAAGGGCGTCCCCAAATTCGTTGATCATTGGCATTGTATTGATACTCATTCCAATTTGGCATTTGATGATAATACTCAGGATGCATCACATTTCCTCCTCTTTTATTTATAAACGCTTTCCCTAAAGGATATGAAAATTACACAAAGAGGGTTTGGGTGAATATCCCACTTTATGAAAAATAAAAAAATACAGAAAACTAGTTAAGAGTATGCTATGATTTTTTCCAAATAGGACAAATGGGGGATATGGGAGTGGAACAATTTGTAGAGAATCTCTTTACTCAAGACGTTATCGAAAACATATTAAATCGATTTAATCTAGATCATTCCTATAAAAAATTAGGTGATTTTGAAAATTATGTGTTCGAAGTGTATGAGCTGGGTAAGCCTAAAATATTGCGGATAACACATAGTTCGCATCGTTCCAAACAGGAATTGGAATCTGAGTTAGACTGGATTCAATATTTGAATCGTTGCGGAATTAGCATACCAAATGTTTTACTTTCACCTGACGAAAAAACAGTAGAGGAATTTACGGTTGAGAACTCCTCTTTTTTTGCCAGTCTTTTTGAAAAAGCATCCGGTGATCCGATTACATTAGATGATTCCATTTTCAATGAAAAGTTGTTCTATAAATGGGGGAAAATGATCGGGAAGATGCATCGCCACACGAAAGAGTATCAGCCTTCGGAAGGAATTGTTCCAAGACAACACTGGGATTCCGCCGATCTACTTGATTTTGAAAAATATTACTCAAATGAGGAGTTACTTGAACATACAAGGAATGTCGTGGGAAAAATTCAGCAATTAGCGAAAAGCAAAGATAATTATGGATTAATTCATTCTGATATTCATCAAGGGAATTTTTTCTATGATGGTAATACGATACATGTTTTTGATTTCGATGATGCAAGCTATCATTATTTTGCTTCCGACATTGCTATTCCGCTTTATTATGCGACGAATTCAAAGCATTTTTATAGTACGAGGGATGAACGAAATCGGTTTGCTAAAAAATTTTTAACCGCTTTTCTCGACGGATACGAAGAGGAAAATAAATTTTTTAGTGACTGGATCGAAATGATACCTTTATTTTTACAACTTCGAGACAGTGAATTATATGCAGTTTTTAATAAAAAAGTTGCTCCCGAGGAACGAAATGATCGTGTGAAACATTGGATGAAGGAAATTAAACAACGGATGGAAGAGAATGTAGCCATTGTCGATATAGACTTTTTGACATAATTCTCAAATTCGACAAAAAACTTTTCGTTTTAAGCAGGAATATGATGGGCTATAATAGAAATATATAAACATAGTATTTATAATAGGAGGCAGTTTCCAATGTTTAAGCAAATGGAAGCGGCATCCATATAATGAGGAGGAGTCCATATGATGAACTACAACATACGTGGCGAGAACATTGAGGTAACTCCAGCAATTAGAGAATACACAGAGAAAAAAGTAAGTAAATTAGAACGATATTTTACAGAAGTACCTGAAGCAAATGTACATGTTAATCTTAAAGTGTATCAAGATAAATCATCTAAAGTTGAAATTACCATTCCCCTCCCGCAATTAGTCCTAAGGGCAGAGGAAATTAATAACGATATGTATGCAGCAATTGACTTAATTGTTGACAAGCTCGAACGACAAATTCGTAAACATAAAACGAAAGTCAATCGTAAATTCCGAGAAAAAGGAAATGCAATGGAATTTTTCTCAAACGGTGAAAGCCAAGCGGAATCCGACGATGATCTTGAGTTTGAAGTTGTTCGTACAAAGCAATTTGATTTGAAACCGATGGATAGTGAAGAAGCGGTTCTTCAGATGAACATGCTTGGACATAATTTCTTCGTCTTCACCGATGCAGAATCAAATAACACAAACATCGTATATCGTCGAAAAGATGGGAAATATGGTTTAATCGAAACGAAATAGTGATCTGACAATAAGGTGAGTACCTACAGTTGTAGTGTCTCGCCTTTCTTTTTCCTTAAAAGTGGGTGATAAAATGAAGTTGGATGATATTGATCGAAAAATTCTTCAAATTTTAACAGAAAACGGGCGTGCATCCTATGTAGATATTGGCAAGGAATTAAACTTGTCCCGTGTAGCAGTTCGCGAGCGAGTACATCAATTAATGAATAATGGCGTAATCGAAAAATTTACTGTTGTGATTAACTCAGAAAAAATTGGAAAGCACGTATCCGCGTTTTTTGAAGTGGATTGTGAACCAGCTTTTTTAGTTCAAGTTGCACAAGCTCTTGCAGATAATCCAAGTGTAGCCAGTTGCTATCAAATGACAGGTCCTAGCACATTACATATGCATGTTTTAGTCGACGACTTTATTGCTTTGGAAAATTTCATCAACAATGAATTGTATGCGTTAGACGGGATAACAAGAGTTGAAAGTAATATTTTATTAAGGCGATTTAAAAGCCGAAATGGATTGAAGCTTTAAGTGAAACAACTGCATGCTAAGAGTGGAATTTGAGTTCGTAATCCTGGAGCCTGAGACCAAGTGAACGAATCCGCTGGATGCGAGAAGATGAGGACGGGAAATCCAAGTGGACGAATCCGCCGGATGCGGGAAGATAAGGATGGATGAACCCTGCTCAAGTGGACGAATCTGCTGGATGCGGGAAGATAAGGCCAGGAAAACCATATTCAAGTGAACGAATCCTCGAAATAAACCCTAAAAATGACATAGCGTGCTAGTTACTAAAATGCGCTTAATCCGAACCGGGCATCTTTTTTGCTCGGTTTTTCTTATTAAAAAAATTTATTGTAGAATAAAATGAAAATTTTCTATATAATCGTAATTAATTAAAAAATAATTCCGTTTGTAAATTATTTTTACAAAAAAGACTAACAAATGTTAATCAAAAAGGATTATTTGTTTTCAAGGAGGGAATAGAAGGTGAAATTGGATCATTTGTATCAGCCATATTCTTCGGTTCGTAACACAATATTTGCGAAAAATGGAATGGTGGCGACATCGCAGCCATTGGCAGCTCAGGCTGGACTTAGTATTCTTCGAAAAGGCGGAAATGCGATTGATGCGGCAATTGCCACGGCGGCCGCTTTAACGGTAGTTGAACCAACTTCAAACGGAATTGGTGGGGACGCATTTGCACTCGTTTGGACGAATGGGAAGTTGCATGGATTAAATGGGAGCGGTCCGGCACCTAAGTCCATTTCTATCGATGACATCAAGGCGAGAGGACATGAAAAAATGCCAACATACGGTGTCATTCCGATTACCGTTCCTGGTGCACCAGCTGCTTGGGTCGAGCTATCAAAGAAGTTCGGCAAACTGCCGCTGCAAGATGTACTCCAACCAGCGATTCGCTATGCGGAGGACGGCTATCCGCTCACACCAATATTAGGGAAAAATTGGATGGCGACCTATAAACGTTTCAAAGAAATTTTCAAAGGGGAAGAATACCAGCCTTGGTTTGACACATTTGCACCGAATGGAAATGCCCCTCTTATAGGTGATATTTGGCGTTCACCTGGTCATGCTGCCACATTACAATCAATTGCAGAGACAGATGGGGAAAGTTTTTACCGTGGAGAATTAGCTGAAAAAATTGCAGATTATATTCAGAAATATGATGGATTTTTATCAAAAGAGGATTTGGCTGATTTCAAAGCGGAATGGGTCGAACCGATTTCTACTCACTATCGCGGCTATGATGTATGGGAAATTCCACCGAATGGGCAAGGGCTGGTAGCATTAATGGCCTTAAATATTGCGCGCGGCTTTGATTTTACCGAAAAAGAAACGGTCGAGACATATCATAAACAAATTGAAGCGATGAAGCTTGCATTTACTGATGGGAAAGCTTTTATTACTGATCAAAGACATATGAAACTTACGACAGAACATTTATTATCAGAAGAGTATGCAAGAACGAGACGTGAATTGATTGAAGACATGGCATTAGTCCCTGATCCATATAAGCCGCCAAGTGGAGGTACCGTGTATTTGGCTGCCGCGGATGGGGAGGGTAACATGGTTTCCTTTATTCAAAGTAATTATATGGGATTCGGTTCGGGAATTGTTATCCCTGGAACAGGCATTGCTTTGCAAAATCGTGGACATGATTTTTCTTTAGATCCGGAGCATTCCAATGCTTTACAGCCTGGGAAGAAAACCTATCATACGATTATTCCTGGTTTTCTCACAAAAGATAATCAAGCTGTTGGCCCATTCGGCGTCATGGGTGGTTATATGCAGCCGCAGGGACATTTTCAAGTAGTCATGAATACGGTCGATTTTCATTTGAATCCTCAAGCTGCCTTGGATGCCCCGCGTTGGCAATGGATAGAAGGGAAGAAAATTGTTGTCGAAGCGAATTTTCCAAACCATCTCGTGCAGGCATTGATTCGTTTAGGTCATCAAATCGAAATTGCTCCTGATACTGGCGGTTTTGGCAGGGGGCAAATTATTTGGCGAAATCCTGAAACGGGTGTTTTAATGGGAGGGACAGAATCTAGAACAGATGGATCGATTGCTGCTTGGTAGTGAATAGGATTGGTTCGATCAAATATGGTCAATCTAACGATATCGATCATTTTGTGTATGAGGAAATTTTTCAACGAGAATAGCATCAATAGAAATGATTAAAGGATTGTGATAGTTTTGAAACAAATGGATATTTTTATTGCCTTTTTCCGATCGGGTATGCTCGGCTATGGAGGAGGATTATCCGCCATTCCGCTTATGCATAGGGAAGTCGTAGAAACGTATAAATGGATGGATGACGAAGAATTTTCCGATATATTGGCATTGGCTAATACACTCCCCGGGCCGATTAATACGAAAATGTCTGGATATATTGGCTGGAGGGTTGGCGGCTTTTTAGGGATGCTTACGGCACTTGCTGCAACGGTTCTGCCTACCGTTATTTTAATGATTATTTTATTAACGGTATTACATGCGTATAATGACAAACCATGGGTAAGAGGGATGTCAAAAGCCGTTGTACCAATTGCTGGTGTCATGTTAGGTGTGCTCACATGGGATTTTGTTAAAAAGTCAAAGAGTTCGATGGGGTGGATGTCAACTCTCATTGTCATCGGGATTAGTATTATCGTTATCAATATTTTAGGACTTCATCCAGCGATCATGATTGTCGGACTTCTAGTTGCTGCTTTATTTTCGAAACAGGAAGAGAAAGAAAAGCAGGTGAAAGCATCATGATCTATTGGCAAATTTTCGTAGCGAATTTTATGGCGAATTTTTTAGGATATGGAGGGGGACCCGCTTCTATTCCCTTACTTGAACATGAAGTAGTTGACCGTTATAAATGGTTTACCGTCCATGAATTTAGTGAAATGGTCGCGTTAGGAAATGCGTTGCCGGGACCAATAGCGACTAAATTAGCTGGTTTTGTTGGTTACCAGCAAGGGGGGATATTAGGAGCCATTGTCGGTTTATTTGCGACCATTGCGCCCTCCATTATTTTACTGATCATTTTATTGGGGATTTTACTAAAATTTAAAGAGTCTCCGAAGGTAAAAAATATGACGAAACTCGTTCGTCCGGCGATAGCGGTACTATTAGGAGTCATGACAATTGACTTTTTCTCCAGTTCATACGAAGGAATTGGTATCATACATACCATCTTTTTAGGTGGTGCGAGTCTGCTATTATTAGAAAAGTGGAAAGTAAGTCCCGTCTACGTTATTTGTGGGGCTTTACTATACGGAGCAATCTTTCTTGGGTAAGGAAATTTTTGGCCTGCTACATGTTATCAGGTCTTAATTTTTTTCTCCTACTTGGTATGAGTTGTCACTTCATAGTATACAATGGTAAAATTTAATCAGGTTTCAAAATAAGAATGCTTGGTGAGAGGATTTTTGGTCTTTCATCACGAAAGAGTTAAGACCTAAACGAAAGTTCACTCACATTTACTATAAAGGAGCGTTTACTACATGGCAGCTTTTTTAGAAAAAGTTTTTGATGCAAACAAACGTGAAATAAAACGACTTGATAAGATGGCCAATCAAATTGAAGAATTAGCATCTGATATGGAAAAAATGTCTGATGAACAGCTTCGCGAAAAAACAGAGGAATTTAAACAACGCTATCAAAACGGCGAATCATTAGATGATTTACTAACAGAAGCTTTCGCTGTTGTTCGGGAAGGTGCTCGTCGTGTTCTTGGTCTTTATCCATACCACGTCCAATTAATGGGTGGGATTTCTTTACACGAAGGAAATATCTCGGAAATGAAAACGGGTGAAGGGAAAACCTTAACAGCGACAATGCCCGTATACTTAAATGCGCTTTCCGGAAAAGGCGTCCATGTTGTCACTGTTAACGAATACTTAGCTAGCCGTGATGCGACAGAAATGGGTGAATTATATGAGTTTCTTGGCTTAACCGTTGGCTTAAACTTAAATAGTATGTCAAATGAAGAAAAACAAGAAGCATACGCTGCTGACATCACTTATGGAACGAATAATGAATTTGGATTCGACTATTTACGTGATAATATGGTGTTATATAAGGAACAGCGGGTGCAGCGTCCATTGTATTATGCAGTAATTGACGAGGTCGACTCCATTTTAATCGATGAAGCGCGGACACCTTTAATTATTTCCGGTCAAGCACAAAAATCTACTTCTCTATACATTCAAGCGAATGCTTTTGTTCGTACATTGAAAAAAGAAGAAGATTACACATACGACGAAAAAACGAAAAGTGTTCAATTAACAGAAGAAGGAATCAATAAAGCAGAACGCTATTTCTCAATCGATAATCTATTCGATATTTCACATGTAACATTGAATCATCATATTAATCAGGCGTTAAAAGCAAATGTCAGCATGCATTTGGATGTTGATTACGTTGTACAAGATGGGGAAATTGTGATTGTCGATCAATTTACCGGTCGTCTCATGAAAGGACGTCGCTTTAGTGATGGCCTTCATCAAGCAATTGAAGCAAAAGAAGCCGTTGAGATTCAAAATGAAAGTATGACAATGGCAACAATTACATTCCAAAACTACTTCCGAATGTATGAAAAGCTTGCCGGTATGACAGGTACAGCGAAAACGGAAGAAGAGGAATTCAGAAACATTTATAATATGAGAGTTATTGTTATTCCTACGAATAAACCAATTATTCGCGACGACCGTCCGGATTTGATTTATGCAAGTATGGAAGGGAAATTCCGTGCAGTTGTTGAAGACATTGCCGAACGTCATAAAAAAGGCCAACCGATTCTTGTCGGTACGGTAGCAATTGAAACATCTGAATTAATCTCCGGTTTATTACAGAAAAAAGGCGTTCGCCATAATGTATTGAATGCGAAAAATCATGAACGTGAAGCCGAAATAATTGCTGAAGCAGGCCACAAAGGCTCCGTAACGATTGCTACAAACATGGCTGGTCGTGGAACAGATATTAAACTAGGTGAGGGAGTTAAAGAACTTGGTGGATTAGCTGTTATCGGTACAGAGCGCCATGAATCTCGCCGGATTGATAATCAGCTTCGTGGTCGTTCAGGACGTCAAGGTGATCCAGGGGTCACACAATTTTATCTCTCCATGGAAGATGAATTGATGCGTCGTTTTGGTTCAGATAATATGAAAAACATGATGCAGCGTTTAGGTATGGATGATTCCCAACCAATTCAAAGTAAAATGGTATCGCGAGCAGTGGAATCAGCACAAAAACGTGTAGAAGGAAATAACTTCGATGCCCGTAAACAACTTTTACAATATGATGATGTGTTGCGCCAACAACGTGAAATCATTTATACTCAACGAAATGAAGTGCTCAATTCCGAGAATTTACGTGAAATCGTTGAAAAAATGATTCAGTCTGTTCTTGAACGCAATATTCAACTATATGCTTCAAGTCATGAGGACGAAGAAAACTGGAATCTTCAAGGACTAGTTGATTTTGTTCACGGCAATCTTTTACCTGAAGGCGATTTAACAATTGACGAATTACGTGGTAAGGAACCTGAAGAGATATCAGACCTTATTATGGAAAAAGTCAAAGTCCGTTACGATGAAAAGGAAGAGTCGTTAACACCTGAACAAATGCGCGAATTTGAAAAAGTTGTTCTCCTTCGTGCAGTTGATTCAAAATGGATTGATCATATTGATGCAATGGATCACTTGCGTCAAGGAATTCATCTTCGTGCATACGGTCAAGTGGATCCGTTACGAGAATATCAAAGTGAAGGGTTCGCTATGTTTGAAGGGATGATTGAAGCAATCGAAGAGGATGCAGCGAAATATGTGATGAAAGCTGAAATTAGAAACAATCTTCAACGTGAAGAAGTAGCTAAAGGTCAAGCGGTGAATCCGAAAGAAGACGGGGAAAAGGTGAAAAAGAAACCGGTGAAAAAATCCGTTGATATTGGCCGTAATGCTCCGTGTCCATGTGGAAGCGGCAAGAAGTATAAGCAATGTCATGGTAAGAATGTTTAAATCTATGATACAAATGGATTTTTTTAAGGGACAGGTGAAAAAGCCTGTCCTAAACTAATTACAAATTACACCCTGAGGTGAGGCAAAATGGAATTATTTGAAATACGTACAGAACTTGAGAAAACAGCTAAGAAACTAGCGGACTTTAGGGGGTCTCTTTGACTTAGAAAACAAAGAAGCCCGCATTGCCGAATTAGATGAAAGAATGCTTGAGCCTGACTTTTGGAATGATCAGCAAGGTGCACAAACGATCATCAATGAAGCTAATGGCTTAAAGGATTTAGTAAATGAATATAAGGAACTTCTTGATATTCAAGAAAACCTTGAATTAACTCATGAACTTGTGAAAGAAGAGAATGATGCGGAACTTGCTGGGGAACTAGAATCTGAATTGGAAACATTAGTGGAGAGAGTAAATCAATTTGAATTACAACTTCTATTAAGCGAACCATATGATAAAAATAATGCGATTCTTGAGCTTCATCCCGGTGCAGGTGGTACGGAATCACAAGACTGGGGTTCCATGCTTTTACGCATGTACACACGCTGGGCAGAGAAAAAAGGTTTCAAAGTGGAAACTCTCGATTATTTACCTGGTGATGAAGCTGGAATTAAAAGTGTCACTTTATTAATTAAAGGACATAATGCATATGGCTATTTAAAGGCGGAAAAAGGGGTCCATCGTCTAGTCCGAATCTCACCGTTTGATTCGTCAGGACGCCGTCATACATCCTTCGTTTCCTGCGAAGTTATGCCGGAGTTTAACGAAGAGATTGAAATCGACATTCGCACAGAAGACATCAAAATAGATACGTACCGTGCAAGTGGTGCCGGTGGACAGCATATTAATACAACCGATTCAGCGGTTCGTATTACCCATATCCCAACAGGTGTCGTTGTTACATGTCAAAACGAAAGATCGCAAATCAAAAACCGTGAGCAAGCAATGAAAATGCTCCAAGCAAAACTTTATCAGCGTGAACTCGAAGAAAAAGAAAAAGCACTCGCTGAAATTCGTGGAGAACAAAAAGAAATCGGCTGGGGAAGCCAAATCAGATCCTACGTCTTCCACCCATACTCAATGGTCAAAGACCATCGAACTAACACAGAAGTAGGTAACGTCCAAGCAGTAATGGACGGCGAGCTTGACAACTTCATCAACGCCTACCTCCGCTCTCGCATATAAGTGTCACTTTATAGGTGCCCCTTTATAGGTGCCTGACACCGGTGTCATTACACCGGTGTCAGGCACCGTTTGTGGACACTTTCCATCTGGGGTGGACAGTTTATGTTTGATTTGAATTCTTTTTATAAGAAGCCTTTACCTGCGTGGTGAAGGCATCTTAACGTTGAGATTGAAGACCTATCATTAAAATTTTTGAATCGCTCAAACACGGTATTAATTATTACCGAAAAGAAGAAAGAAATACGTAAAGGAATTTTGAATAAAATTGACCGTGGTGTGACAAAACTAACAGCATATGGTGGTTTTACTGAGAGTGAGAGACCGGTACTTATGTGTGGTCGATCAAATAGAATTCACAAAGTTGAAACAACTAGTGAAAGCCCTTGATCCATCTGCGTTTGTCGTGGTTATGGATGCATCAGAGGTACTTGGGGAAGGTTTCAAAAGAAGCGAAAAAGGTATATAGTAATAATGATAAAGGATTAATTTTCCAACATCTAAAGGAGGAAATAAAATGGTTAAAAAGCTAATAGGAATTCTGATGATTTTCACATTAGCATTCGGACTTGCTGCCTGCGGCTCTAGTAGCAAGGACAATAATAATGATAATGCTAATAAAAATGAAACAACGACAAATACTAACAAATCGACAAACACAGCAAGTGCTGGGGATGCAGAAAAATTATTTAGTCAAAATTGTGCAAGCTGTCACGGTGGAAACCTCGAAGGTGCAGTTGGCCCTAATTTAACAAAAGTAGGAGCAAAATATAACAAAGATCAAATCCTCGATATCATTAATAAGGGGAAATCAGGCGGAATGCCTGGAGGACTTATTAAAGGTGATGACGCAGATAAAGTAGCTACATGGCTATCTGAGAAAAAATAATAGCAATTCAAATGACCTGATGTTAGTATGACAAACATCAGGTTTTTTCTTTGTTAACAGATATAATGACAAAAATAGAACTTTCATACTATTGAAAAAGTATTTAAAATATGAATATTTTCCTCTCGAAAGAATCAAATTTTTCAATAGAATAAAGCTTTGAAATATAAATGTAATATTATTTTCCATTAACATTCAAGTTTATGATGTTATAATAGTTTTGTGATTAAATTTCGCTATTTTACGTCAGCATTCGAGTTATTCGCGGGAAGTTAGCGAAATAGTAAAGAAAATGACAGTTATGAATTATGGGGATCTAGTAAAATGATCCTAGAAGAGTAAGGTGATTAAATGATAGAAATGCAAAATGTATATAAAAAATATCCCAATGGGATTATAGCTACAAATGATTTGAACATTCAAATCAAACAAGGTGAATTCGTATATGTCGTCGGACCTAGTGGAGCAGGGAAATCGACTTTTATAAAAATGATTTACCGCGAGGAAAAAGCAACACAAGGTAATATTATGGTTAATGGAATTAATTTAAGTAAGTTGAAAAATAGCCGAATTCCATATTTTCGCAGACAAATAGGAGTCGTTTTCCAAGATTTTAAATTGCTGCCAACATTAACGGTTTTTGAAAATGTTGCTTTCGCAATGGAAGTAATCGAGGAACAACCAAAGCAAATCAAACAACGGGTGATGGAAGTTCTTAATTTAGTCGGATTGAAGCATAAAGCAAGAATGCTTCCAACAGAGCTTTCCGGTGGGGAGCAGCAGCGTGTATCGATTGCACGATCCATTGTAAATACACCAAAGGTTGTAATTGCGGACGAGCCTACGGGAAATCTTGACCCAGAAACGTCATGGGAAATTATGAACATTTTAGAAGAAATTAATACACGAGGGACAACTGTGGTAATGGCAACACATAATCGTGAAATCGTTAATACGATTAGACATCGAGTTATCGCTATAGAAGGCGGTCGCATTGTCCGTGACGAGCAACGGGGGGATTACGGATATGAAAGCTAGAACAGTTAGAAGACACCTTCGCGAAAGCTTCAAGAGTCTAGGGCGTAATGGATGGATGATGTTTGCTTCTGCAAGTGCGGTAACTATCACATTATTGCTAGTGGGCGTTTTCTTTGTCATTATGATGAATATGAATAAAATTGCTTCCGATATCGAGCATGATGTCGAAGTTAGAGTTCATATCGATTTAACAGCGAAACAACAAGATCAAGAAGCTCTTAAAAATAAAATAGAGAACTTAAGCCAAGTTAAATCAGTTGAATTTTCTTCTAAAGAGAATGAACTTCAAAATTTAATAAATAGTATGGGGAATGACATGAAGTTATTCGAACAAAACAATCCCCTCTATGATGTATTTATTGTAAAAACAAAGAAGCCGACAGATACGCCGGCAGTAGCGAAACAAATCGAATCTTTCCCCCATGTCGAATCTGCAAAATATGGTGAGGGGAAAGTAGAGAAACTGTTTAATGTGTTAAAAATAAGCCGTAATGTGGGATTAGTATTAGTTATTGGTTTATTATTTACCGCGATGTTTTTAATCTCGAATACAATTAAAATTACGATTTTTGCTAGACGTAAAGAAATTGAGATTATGAAATTAGTAGGTGCAACAAACTGGTTTATTCGATGGCCATTTATTATGGAAGGCCTTTGGTTAGGGATTCTCGGATCAATTTTACCGATTCTTATTATCACATTCGGATACTATTACATGCATAGTTTCTTAGCACCAAAATTAGAAAGTAATATGATTCAAATTTTAAACTATAATCCATTTGTGTTTGAAATTACAGGCATACTCCTATTAATGGGTATTTTAATTGGTATTTGGGGAAGTACAATGTCCATTCGCCGATTCTTAAAAATTTAAACATATAACCGAGGTAGTGCTGCTACCTCGGCCATCCATACATATACATATAAAATTTCTTAAGGGGGAAAAACATTGAAAAAAAAGTCATTGCTTTCGGTTACTTTAGCATCAGTACTTGGTTTTGGCGGTTTATTTGCTTATCAATCCGATGCCTTTGCATCCAAACTATCGAATTTACAAGATCAGCAAAAAGATGTGCAAAATAAACAGTCAAATATTCACTCAAATATTAAACAAAAAGAGAACAAGATTGATGAAATTAAAGGAAAACAAAACAATCTTGAAAGTGAATTGGAAACATTAGATGTAAATATCGCAGATACAGATGAAAAAATACAAGAAAAGCAGCAACAAATTGATGTAGCTAAAAGGGAAATAGAAAAGCTGAAATCCGAAATTAATGCATTAAAAAAGCGAATCAAGGAACGAAATGAACTGTTGGACAAACGTGCCCGTACAATGCAAACAAATGGTGGGGGCTCAGTAAATTATTTAGATGTTATATTAGGTGCGGACAGCATTGCGGATTTACTTGACCGTGTATCCGCCGTTACTACATTAGTCAATGCAGATAAGCAAATCATTGATGAACAAAAAAGAGATCAAGCGGAGTTAGAAAAGAAGCAAGCAGATGTAACAAAAAAACTAAATAATCTTCAAGAAATGCAACAAAAGTTACAAGCGATGAAAGCTGAATTAAATCAACAAAAATCAAGAAAAAATGTGATATTGAAAGAACTTGGAAAACAAAAGAAAAAACTAGAACATGATAAAATGTCTTTAGAGGAAGAAAATGCAATCCTTTCTGCACAAAAATCCGCGATCGAAAAAGCGATTCAATTAGAAAAGGATCGTATTGCAGAAGAGCAACGTGCCGCAGCAGAAGCAGCAGCTGCACAGAAACAACAAAGCTCATATAGTACAAACGGCAGCGGGAATAGTGGAAACAGTAGTAATAGTGTAAATAGCGTGAGCAGTGGCGGAGGAAAATCTTCCGGAACACCAGCTGTTTCATCCGGAACATTTACACGTCCGGCACAAGGCTATGTTTCTTCTGAATTTGGTAGACGCTCTTTCGATGCAGATGGATTCCATTCAGGAATAGATATTGCTAAGGGAGGAACAGTTCCTATCGTGGCTGCCGGTGATGGAGTAGTAACTCGTTCATATTTTTCTTCAAGTTACGGAAATTGCATCTTCATTACCCATTCTGTTAACGGAAAAATTTATACGACAGTTTATGCACATATGAGTTCTCGTACCATTGGTGAAAATGCAACAGTACGAAAAGGACAAGTCATTGGTTATATGGGAAGCACTGGACAAGCCTATGGCCAACATTTACATTTTGAATTCTATATCGGACCATGGACAGCATCCCATTCAAATGCTGTAAACCCTAGAAACTATATTAATTTTTAAATGAAAGGACCACTTTATGTGGTTCTTTTTTTTGCGGAATTATTGTTATCTGATTGTTGCATGTAAATAATTAGTATTTGTATTTATGATGTTAGAAATTAAAATATGTGTTATGATACAGTGGAATAAGTTTCCGCTATTTCTCAAATAGGTAATTATTTAATTACGATAGTTTCGGACATACTGTACGAAACTATCGTAACAAAAAGAAATAACGTATCTTGTTAAAGGAGTTCAAGATGACAATTATTACTATTTTATTGGCATTTTTTTTTATTTTAAACTTTATTTTATCGGGTGCCGTCATCTTTCTAGAACGGCGAAACATAGGTGCAACATGGGCTTGGCTGTTAGTTTTGTTGTTTATTCCTGTAGCAGGATTCATTATTTATTTAGTTTTTGGACAAAACTTGAGCAGAAGAAGAATCTTTTATTGGAAAGATCAGGAGAAAATTGGAATAAAGGAAATCGCCCATCGTCAAATTGAACTGTTAAGAAATAATTCTTTCCCCTTTCATGATGAGCGGACTGTGCAATATAAAGAATTAGTTTATATGCTTCTAGTTAATGATGATGCGATTATGTCACATGATAATGAGGTAGAAATTTTTATTGATGGTGAGGACAAATTTCGCTCTTTATTTGAAGATATAAAGAGGGCAAACGATCACATTCATCTTGTTTATTACATCGTTCGAAATGACTCATTAGGTCAAAAGTTAGTTGAACTGCTTACTGAAAAGGCCAAGGAAGGGGTCAAAGTTCGTTTTTTATATGATGACATGGGTTCGCGAAAGCTTCCACGGAAATTTTTTAAAGAATTAATTGAAGCCGGTGGCGAGGTCGCGGCATTTTTTCCTGCAAAAATACCGATGCTGAATTTACGTGTCAATTTCCGAAATCACCGCAAACTTGCGATTATCGATGGTAGTATTGGCTATATCGGTGGATTTAATATTGGTGATGAGTATTTGGGGTTGGATAAAAAATTCGGTTATTGGCGGGATACCCATTTGAAAATAACGGGAAAAGCTGTTTATGCAATGCAAACACGTTTTGTATTAGATTGGAATCAAGCCTCGGCTAAAGAAATTCGTTATAAAGAAAGTTTTTTCCCCGATATACAATCTGTCGGCTACACAGATGTTCAGATTGTATCCAGTGGACCTGACTCAGAGTGGGAGCAAATTAAAAACGGTTATATTAAGATGATTAATGAGGCGAAAAAATACATATACATGCAAACTCCATATTTCATTCCAGATGATAGCCTATTGAATGCACTTAAAATCGCGATTTTATCTGGGGTGGATGTTCGTTTAATGATTCCGAACAAGCCTGATCATATGTTTGTTTATTGGGCTACATATTCCAATGTTGGGGAATTATTGAAAACAGGTGCAAAAGTATATATATACGAAAATGGATTCATTCATGCAAAAATGCTCGTAGTTGACGGGAAAATAGCAACAGTTGGTACTGCGAATATTGATAATCGAAGTTTCCGTTTAAACTTTGAAGTGAATGCCTTTTTGTATAGCCATCATCTTTCTAAAAGACTAGAATTGATTTATAAAGCAGATATGGAAAAATCAAGAGAATTAACATTAGAGGACTATTTGCAACGACCGAAATCGATTCGATTCAAGGAATCTGTCTCAAGATTATTGTCTCCAATTTTATAAAACAGCCAAATGATAGGGATAACCCTATCATTTTTTTGACAAAAATATAGATCGGGCGTACAATTTAAAATATTTAAAATTATCCTATAGTTAGAGGTGCTGGCAAAGTGGATCAATCATTTGAAACGAAAATCGTTCATCATTCATTAAAAAAGACCAATCATATTCGTAGTAAAACGACACCAATCTTTCAAACTTCTGCTTTTACTTTTAGTTCATTAGAAGAGCTTGAAGGTTTTTATCAAGGTGATGAATCTTACTTATATTCGAGAACGGGCAATCCAAACACGGATGAACTAGGACAAATGGTAGCAAACCTTGAAGGGGCACCAAGTGGGGTAGCTACTTCTTCGGGGCTATCAGCAATACTAGCTGGTCTGTTATCGGTTGTTTCATCTGGTGATCATATCGTTGCGGCTGAAGATATTTATGGTGGTACACACCATTTGTTAAAGGAAGAATTAAAAAATTTAGGAATTGAAACATCCTTTGTAAACTTTGCTGATCAAACTGCCATCCGAGATGCAATACTGGAAAATACAAAACTATTATATTCCGAAACGGTTACAAATCCCTTTTTACGTGTGGAACAGATTGATACACTAGTAAAACTAGGTAAGGATTATAATTTATATACAATGGTAGACAATACCTTTGCCACACCATATTTGCTAAATCCCTATCAGGAGGGCATCGATATTGTCGCTCATAGTGCGACGAAATATTTAGGCGGCCATAGCGATGTGACGGCGGGAGTTGTTGTTGGTTCCGAGGAATTAATGACGAAAGCACGTCAAAAAGTAGTGAATCTCGGAAGTAATTTAAGTTCTTTTGAAGCTTGGCTAACTTGTCGCGGCATAAAAACATTAGCATTACGGATGGAACGTCAATCCGCAAATGCGAAACAATTGGCAGACGCACTCTATCAAAATTCAAATATCAAAAAAGTCTATTATCCCACCGATCTTTCCAGTAAAGGAAATGGGGCAATTGTCACAATTGAATTAGCTGACACATGTGACATCCATCGATTCTTTTCATCGTTGGGCTGGGTGAAAATTGTACCTACGTTAGCCGGAGTTGAAACGACCGTATCCTATCCGTTAGGCACATCCCACCGAGCACTTTCACTCGAAGAACAGCAGAACATAGGAATCAACCAACAAGTTGTTCGTATTTCGATTGGAATTGAGGATGCTGAGGATATCATTAAGCAATTTGATGAAGCCATTAAAGCATCGGTTTAAATGATATCGCTTTTTCTGAAGGATTGTTACTTTTAACAAAGCGCAGAGTGGATTGGAGCGGAAGGAACCTGACTCCTGCGGGATATAGAGAAAAGGTCGAGACCCCACAGGCGCTAGCGCCGAGGAGGCTCGACTTCCTCCCCGCGGAAAGGAACGGTCACCGTCTATTCTTAGAAAAAATTTTTATAAAAAAAGGTTGACGAAGTAACAATTCGTCTACTATAATGCAAAACAAGAGCAATTTAAAATTTTCTAAAAAAACTAAATGAATCACTCTTATCGAGAGCGGCGGAGGGACTAGGCCCTTTGATGCCCGGCAACCTTCAAGCATTTTGCTTGAAAAGGTGCTAATTCCTACAGATCCTTTAAAGATCTGAAAGATAAGGGGAGGAACCTATTGATTAGCCCTCTTCTTATGAAGAGGGCTTTTTGCTTCCCTTCGTATATCCCACTTCAACGATCACACTTCAGGAATTTCTCGGCTCGCCTAGAGAAAAAATCAAAAACTTTGGAGGAATGTAAAATGACAAACGAACAATTTCAACCCGAAACATTATTACTACACGGAGGGCAAGAACCAGATCCAACAACAGGGTCACGTACAGTTCCTGTATATAAAACCACATCCTATGTATTTAAAGATACAGATCATGCACAAGGTTTATTTGCATTAGAACAGCAAGGATTCATTTATTCGCGAATCGGCAATCCAACTGTTGATGTGTTTGAACAGCGAATTGCCCTATTAGAAGGCGGAACTGCTGCTGTTGCATTGTCTTCAGGAATGGCTGCAATTGCTTTCTCCATTCTAAATATCGCTGGTGCAGGAGACGAAATCGTCGCTGCCGGAAATTTATACGGTGGAACATTTAATCTATTTTCTAATACCCTTCCGAAGTATGGAATTAACGTAAAATTCGTTGATGCAACAGACCCAGAAAATTTTAGAACCGCGATAACATCAAAAACAAAAGCAGTATTTGCTGAAATCATCGGTAACCCTAGCCTGCACGTTCTTGATGTAGAAGAAGTCGCGAAGGTTGCTCATGAAAATGGTGTTCCACTGATTATTGATAACACATTTGGTACTCCATACCTTTCAAACCCTATTAAATGGGGAGCAGATGTGGTCATCCATTCAGCTACAAAATGGATCGGCGGTCACGGAACAACGATTGGCGGTGTTGTAGTTGATGGTGGGAAATTCGACTGGAACAGTGACCGATTCCCGGATTTTAAAGAACCAGACCTAAGCTATCACGGTCTCCGTTATGGTGTTGATGTTCCACAAGCGGCGTTTGCAACAAAATTACGCGTACAAATTTTGCGAGATTTCGGTGCAAGTTTAAGTCCGGATAGTGCGTTCCTATTATTACAAGGTTTGGAAACATTACACTTGCGTGTACAAAAGCATGTTGAAAATGCGGGTAAAGTAGCACAATTTTTACAAAACCATCCTGCAGTTGCATGGGTTAATCATCCAAGTTTAGAAGAACATCCATCACATGAAAGAGCAGCTAAATACTTAAAAGGCGGCTTCGGATCGATTGTCAATTTCGGAATTAAAGGCGGCAGAGAAGCAGGGCGAAAAGTCATTGATAATATTCAATTATGGTCACACGTAGCGAATGTTGGAGATGCTAAATCTTTAATCATTCACCCAGCATCGACTACACATCAACAGTTAAGCGCCGAAGAATTAAAAGTTTCAGGTGTAACCGAAGAACTAATTCGCTTATCCGTCGGACTAGAAGCCGTTGAAGATCTCACAGCCGATCTGAACCAAGCCATTCTTAAAGCAACAAGTGTAACAGTTTAATCGAAGGTGTCAGGCACCGCATTTCCATAACTAGTAAATATGTGGTGCCGTTTATGATATGTATAAAATGCCTTCCCGATGAAGGAATTGAAGATTGGTAAAGGCAGGTGGGAGGTTGTAATGACAGTTATTAAAGTAGCATTGTTAGGTTTTGGAACGGTGGGTGAGGGTGTCTATAGTGCCATTCACTCACATCAAACACAGCTTAGAAAATTATTGGGAAAAGAAGTTGAGATTGTCGCGATTCTCATTCGTGATCAAACAAAAGAGAGAAAGATTGATGCGAATGTTCTTGTGACAACCAATTTTGAGGATATCATCAATATTCCGGATTTGGACGTGATATTCGAGGCAATTGTAGGAGAGGAACCAAGTAGATCCTATTTACTCCAAGCCATTGAAAAAGGCATCCATGTTGTTACTGCTAATAAAGAAATGTTTGCTAATCACGGTCATGAACTAATTCAAAGGGCCCAGCAAAATGAAACCAAAATTGGCTTTGAAGCAACAACAGCTGGAGGAGTTCCAATCATTCGAACGATTAAACAGCTATTACAAGTAAATCGTATCACCAAAATACAAGGGATATTAAATGGAACATCGAATTTTATTTTAACTGAAATGAGAGAACGAAAGCTTTCATTTGATAAAGCGCTCCAACTCGCACAGAAGAAGGGATATGCGGAAGCTGATCCAACGAATGATATTAGCGGAATCGATGCTTTTTATAAATTAATGATACTAAGTCAATTAGTCATTAATCAACAACCGAATTGGTCAGAAGTAATTATTGATGGGATCGTATCTATCACACAGGAACAGATTAAACAAGCGGAAAAACGAGGACAACGTTTTAAACATATTGCTGAAATTACCTTCAATGATCACTCTTTAGTAGCTTCCGTTCAGCCAATCATCGTTGATTCGAATCATCCCCTTTATTCCATTGAAGGTGTTGAAAATGCCGTTGCAATAGAAGCAAGTTTAGTCGGAAAAATTACCCTTCAAGGTCCCGGAGCTGGAAAGTTGGCGACCGCAAGTGCGATGATTGAAGACTTTGTGGACATCATCCAACATTCAGCAACAAAGAAACGACTCGAATATCAATCTATTTAATGAACAGAAAGAAATCGGTCCAACCTTAACGGGTTTACTTGTGAGGTGCATAAAGGAAAATCATAATTCACAGTCAAAAAGACTTAGAGATGTATTTTTCTCTAAGTCTTTTTTTAAACAAAACGACAAGTATATTAGATGCTAAAACGAATTTGAATAAGCGGAGAAATTTCCCTTAATGAGCATAATAGCATTGAAAACAGCTTAAATAGCCGGAAGTTTTCCGGCTATTAACCCAAAAAACGCAAAAAAGGGTAATTTTGCTTTGCTTAATCGGAAAATTTCCGCTTAAATCCCCCAAACCAAGCTCTATTCTACAGTATAACCGGAGATTCTCCGCTTATTTTAAAACCCAAGTTACCCAATAAAGTTAGACCTAACAATCTTCGTAATCACAAAAAATTCACACACCTCTTTATCATTTTGGCTGCTTACTAAAATCCGTTTCTTTAATCAACTTAATCAGTCGAGAGACTTCTAATAATAGAATCATAAAACATACCCAAACTCCACCAAAAGCATACCCGGCGGCAAAATCGCTCGGAACATGGATCCCTAAATAAATTTCGCTCGCAGCGATTGCTAATAAAATAAAGATAACGATCAAAAAAGTGAGTAAATTAAGTAAAGTACTTTTACTATGACGAATGATTTCGTACATAAAAAACGAATATATAATAGAACAACTTAATGCTTGTTCATTTGGAAAGGATTGACTAAACAGTTCTTTTCCGTGTGTCACGTAATGGAAAAGAATATTAAGCCCCTTTCCTAAAAAGACAGCCCCTAGTATACTCAGGAAAAAATAAAGGAATTCAATCCGCTTAATTCCCCCCTTAACGGATATCCAAACGGCAGTAAAGAGGATGAATACCAAAAGTACTTTCCAATTAGACATAGAATTGAAAAGCGTCATCACAGGTTTCCAACGTTCATTAAATGCATACATAATGATCGTATTTGTAATCGAATTAAACTGCTCAAATTCATTAGCAATAAAGTCTTGAATCATTCCAACAATTAAAAATATGAGACCAATGAAAGCAATTAATGCCCCAAATATCACTAGCTTTGTTTTTAAAAAACTATTGAATCGATTAAATGTATTTTCAATTAATAAAAGGATATTTTCTTTAATTTTCTTTCTGTTCGTTTTAATTAAATAATAGGCTAGATAAATTATGCCGATGCCAATGCAGGCAAGGGTAACATATACTTTCGCCTCATTATGAAAAGACTCCCATTTTGGCCCGAAAATATTACCTAAACTAATGAACGTACCAACCCAAATAAAGACCCCGATATAGGCAAAAATCGCAAATGTTTTAAAAGGGATTCGTGTAATACCTGAAAAGATACTAGTAATATGACGCACGCCTGGAATAAAGTAAGAAAAAAGTAATAGCCCCTTCCCATATTTTTTATTCCATTTTGCGATTTTTTCAATTTTGTCTGGCCCCATATGAATTTTACTTCCATATTTATTGAAAAATGGCTTACCTAATTTATAACCGATCCAGTAGGAAATACTTACTCCCACTATCCCGCCAAGACCGCCAAATAAAATGGTTAAATATAAATTTAATTTATGTTGATAAACAAGAAATCCAACATAGCTCATCAATATTTCATTAGGAATAGGAACGATGATTAATTCCAGCATCAATGAAATAAATAGAACCAAATATCCGAACTGATCGATTAAATGAAATAGCCAACTCAAAATGACTTCCCCCTCGATAAATAAAACAAAAACGCACTATATAGACTTTTTTATCATGATAAAAGTTTCACAAACTAAAAATGAGCTTTATATAAATTTATTATAAACAAATATTGAAAGAAATAGAAAATACTCTTCCCTCTACGAGGAAAATTAATCAACCCTTTAATGATTGAATCATCATAACTCGTCCTTTTCACACATATATTGAAATATTAACAGCGTTGAATCCTAACAAATTAGGGGGAGTCAGATGAACCGAAAATGGATGGCCGTTATGGTTTCGTGCGCATTAGTAACCGGAGCTGGCGGTACATATATAGGAATGAAGTGGCTGGAGCCGGAACAAGTACAGACACAAAACACCACAAAAGAAAACCAAATGATTAATTATGTGAAAAACAAAGGAGAATCACTGCCGGACTTAGCAAAAATTGCCCAAGCATATGACTTAATTAAAGGTTCCTATGTTGAAACAGTGGATGAAAGTAAATTAGTTGAGGGTGCCATTCAAGGAATGGTCAGCACGTTAAATGACCCGTATTCCGTCTATATGGATGCAAAAACGGCTTCACAATTTAACGAGACCCTCGAATCAACGTTTGAAGGAATTGGTGCGGAAATGACATCAAAGGATGGGAAAGCAATAATTGTTGCACCTTATAAAAACTCTCCTGCGGAAAAAGCGGGTTTGAAACCAAAAGATGAAATTATCAAGGTAGATGGAACGAGTGTTAAGGGGCTCGATCTATATAAAGTGACGACAAAGATTCGCGGGAAAAAAGGGACGACGGTCACACTTGAAATTAAACGTGAAGGTGTGAGCGATCCACTCGAAATTAAAGTAAAACGTGATAAAATTCCGATGGAAACTGTATTTGCGAGCATGAAAGAAGACGGCACCAAATCAATTGGATACATTGAGATTACTCAATTTTCACAAAATACGGCGGCTGATTTTAAAAGAGAATTAAGTAAGCTGGAAAAACAAAAAATGGATGGATTAATCATAGATGTTAGAGGAAATCCAGGCGGGCTTTTAGTAAGTGTGGAAGAAATTTTAAGTGTTTTAGTTACGAATCAAAAACCGTCTTATCAAATTCAACAGCGTGATGGGGAGAAACTCCCATATTACTCCAAATTAAAAGAAAGCAAAAAATACCCTATTTCTGTATTAGTAGATGAGGGGAGCGCATCAGCTTCTGAAATTCTTGCCGGCGCCTTAAAAGAAGCTGAAGGATATACATTAATTGGTGAAAAGACATTTGGAAAAGGAACAGTTCAGCAGGCTGTCCCAATGGGCGATGGAAGCACGATCAAGCTAACGATGTTTAAATGGCTCACGCCTAATGGAAATTGGATTCACCATAAAGGAATTGAGCCAAACATTGAAATTAAGCAACCAGATTATTTCTATATCCATCCATTGGAAGTAGAAAAAACAATGACCGTTGACATGAATAATGAACAAATAAAAATCGCCCAGCAAATGCTCGATGGACTTGGATACGCTACCGGACGGGCAGATGGGTATTATGATAAGCAAACAGAAAATGCGGTAAAAGCATTTCAAAACGAAGTGGGGCTGCCGGCTACAGGAGAAATTGATCCAAAAACAGCGGAATCGTTAGAAGAGGAAATTACTTCAGCTATAAAAAACGAAAAAAACGACCTGCAACTACAAGTTGCACTTAAAAGCTTTAAAAAATAAGGAACAGGACGCACCTGTTCCTTATTTTTTTTACCAATACTTAATAGGTTTTATGTACACAATCTGATAAAATAGAAATAATAGATTAGGTGGTGAAAAAAGTATGACGCAAATGTGGATAATGGAAATATTGAAAGGCATTGGGAAGATGTTTCTTCATCCAATATTCTACTATTCTATTATTTTAGCCGTTATTACTGGTCTTTCTCGTGTGAAACGAGAACGAAGTGATTTTCATATAAGGGTAAATGATCCATTGCAAGAATTACGTTTTTTATTTCCTGCAGGATTACTAATAGGGTTCATTCTTTCTATTATTACAGTCGGAAGTGGGTTAACAATTTCTTACTCCATCGTTACCATGTTAGCGATTATTACGATTGTGCTTTCACTTATAGGTAATTTTCGCTTTTTGTCTCCAGCATTTACGATCGGATTTTCATTTGTTTTTCTATTTTTAGCGAAACAATTAAACTGGAATCTTCCTATATTATCAGGACATCCATCTGATAATAGTTTATCAGGTTTTATTGTATTATTAGGTCTGCTGTTAATCGTTGAAGGTATACAAATGATGCGAAATGGATCAAAGAAATTTTCGCCAATCCTTCGAAATAGCAGAAGAGGTTTAGTTGTTGGTGCCCATCAGGTAAAACGAATATGGCTCATTCCTGTATTTTGTTTTCTGCCAATTGGCCCATTAACTGCCCCTTTCGAATGGTGGCCGACGTTTGATTTTGGGACAAGCTCGTATTCTTTCATTCTTGTTCCGTTTGCTGTAGGATTTCAACAGCAAATTCAAAGTACTTTGCCTCAATTAGCGGTAAAACGGATTGGGAAACAGGTAATTGCATTAGGGATAGTTATCTCAGCCATTGCTATATCAGGAATGTGGGTACCGATTCTATCAATAGTCGCAGTGATCATCGCAATCATTGGCAGAGGGTGGATTTCTTATCGACATCGTGTCCGGGAAAACGCGGCGCCATATTATTTTACACCTCGAAAAAATGGACTTATCGTTTTAGCTGTTATACCTCATTCTCCCGCTGAAAAATTAGGACTTCAAACAGGAGAGATTATTTATAAATGCAACGGGCAACTAACTGGAAACAAAAAAGAGTTTTACAAAGCCCTTCAAAAAAATCGTGCGTACTGTAAATTAGAAGTTCTTAATTCAGAAGGAGAGGTCCGCTTTGTACAAGGAGCATTATTTGAAGGAGATCACCATGAACTTGGTATTTTAACAGTAGAAGATAGGAAGAAATGGAATGGGAATGAGGCTTCTTAAAAAAACCATTGAGTTTCTAAAAGAATTATCAAATAATAAAGAGGGTAATATGATATTATCCTCTTTTTTGTGGATTGAAAATATCAATAGATAAAGTCAAATTTTAAAAATATTAAAGGATGAAATCACACAATGGTTAGAAGTTCAAAACATTTAGCACGTATATCACTTGCGATCATGGGAGTAGGATTTGTACTTACATTCCCATTTAGTGATTCGAAGATTATCGCATTTTTACACGGAGGATTTGAGGCAGGGATTGTTGGGGGTCTAGCAGATTGGTTCGCTGTCACAGCACTCTTTCGTTACCCGTTTGGAATACCTATTCCACATACCTCATTATTAACGAAAAATCGTTCAAGGATTACGAAGGCGTTAATTTCTACTTTAGAAAATGATTGGCTTTCGAAGAAAAGTATTAAAGATAAGCTGAATACGATTCAGATGACAGAAAAAATAATCAATATAGCCGAAAGGGAATTGCAATCACCACGCTTAAACAAAGCAATCGCAACTTTATTATCACAAATGATTGTGAAAGTTGACGTTCAAAAGCTTGCTCCACTTCTTTCAAAATATATGAAGGATTATCTTTATTTATATAAAATGCAATCTCTACTCGAAGTTGGGTCCAAGAAAATTCTTGATCATCAATTTGATCAAAAAGGATTGGATTATCTATTGATGCATGGGGAGAAATGGATTTCGAAAGAAGAAACGAAATACAAGCTTGGTAGTATGGCAGTAACTGCCCTTAATAAAATTGAATTAGATGGTTTTTTACAATTTGCTCTAAAATCCTTTCAAAGCTTAATTAACGAAGAGAAAATGGGGAAAATCATTCAAAATCTTATAAGTAATGTTATTCATGATCTACAAAATCCGAATAGTAATGATCGGGAAAAGGTTTTATTATCTATTCAAACGTTCTTACATAATGCCGGAGATAATCAAGCGCTCATTGAAGAATTGGAGAAATTCAAGCAATCATTGCTTGAGGAATGGGATCCGTCTGAAAGTATTGAAAAAATACTGTTTGAAATGCAAAAGAAACTAGCGGGTTATATTCAAAATAGTCCTTTTGTGGAAGCACATCTTATTCCATTAATCATGGAGCTATTCCAATCACTTAGAGGAAATCAAGAAAAAATGATGGCAATCGAAACATGGCTCCACACACAAATCACAAACTTTGTCGAAGAAAATCATTCAAAAATCGGCAGACTAGTTGAAGAAAACCTAAACAAACTCGATGATCAAACACTTATCAACATGGTAGAAAACAATATCGGTAAAGACCTGCAATGGATAAGAGTAAACGGAGCAATCTGCGGATTCATCATTGGAATATTGATTACTGGAATTGAGATGTTATTTTCTCTATAAATCCTTTTAACAATATTAAAAGCACAGAGTGGATTGGAGCGGAAGGGTGCGAGACTCCTGCGGGACATAGAGGAAAGGTCGAGACCCCACAGGCGCGAAAAGCGCCGAGGAGGCTCGACTTCCTCCCCGCGGAAAGCGAGCACCCTGTAGCGTAAAGGAACGGTCCATTATTTATTTCTAATTAAACTTTACTAAAATAAATAAGATGTTCATTAGAAGATAGACATCGAGTGATGAAGTCTATCTTCTATTTTTTACTTAATTTAATTTAAAAAAATTTTTAATAAGTAAAATTATCGGAATATATAGACTAAACACATATTATTTTGTACAATGTTTTCAGAACTTGGTTTTTATTTTGAATAATACAAATATAAATAATAAGGAGGAAGAAATACCTGTTTCTAATGAACAAAATTTACTATGTCTAAAAGGGGGAAATTAGAGATATGAAGAAAATCTTAGGTATTTCGATGTCACTTCTACTCTCAGCTGGACTAATGGCCGGCTGTGGCGGAGCAAAGAGTGGGGGAAAAGGCGGGGATGAGATAGTAATCGGAGCCAATCTTGAATTATCCGGTGGGGTTGCTTCTTACGGCCAATCGATTTTAGAAGGGGTGAATCTCGCTCTTGATGAAATCAACAAAGAAGGGATTGACGGAAAGAAAATTAAACTAATTAAAGTAGACAATAAATCGGATGCTGCTGAAGCAACAAGTGTAGCAACGAAATTAATAGATAAGGATAAAGTCTCAGCGATTATTGGTGCAGCAACAAGTACAAATACACTTGCACAAGTACAAATTGCCCAAGGGAAAAAAATTCCGCTCATTACTCCAACTGGCACTAGTCCGACTATTACCTTTGATAAAGGAAAACTAAATGACTTTGTGTTTAGAACTTGCTTTATTGATCCGTTCCAAGGAACAGTCGCAGCGAATTTTGCTTCTAATGAATTGAAGGTCAAAACAGCTTCGATCCTTATCGATAGTTCAAGTGACTATGCAAAAGGATTAGCGGCAGCATTTAAAGAAGCATTTGAAAAGAATGGTGGAACCATTGTAGGCAATGACGAAGCCTATGTACAAAAAGATACAGATTTCCGCTCTACATTAACTCGGATTAAATCAAAAAATCCTGAATTTGTGTTTGTACCTGGATATTATGAAGAAGTTGGCTTAATTTTGAAACAAGCACGTGAAATAGGTTTAAATGTACCATTTATGGGTGGAGACGGATGGGATTCTCCTAAACTCATTGAAATTGGTGGAAAAGAAGCAACGAATAATACGTATATTACGAACCACTACTCATCCGGAGATTCGGATGCGAAAATTCAAGACTTTGTAAAAGCATTTAAAGCGAAATACAAAGATAAAACGCCTGACGCATTCAATGCTCTTGGATACGATACGTTATATCTCCTTGCAGATGCCATTAAACGTGCAGGAAGCTCTGAGCCTGAAAAAATTCAAAAGGCACTAGCTGAAACGAAAGAACTTGATTTAATTTCCGGAAAAATGACACTTGACGAAAATCATAATCCGATTAAATCAGCGACGATTTTAAAATTTGTAGATGGCGAACAAAAATTTGAAGCAAAAATTAATCCATAAATTGTAATAGGGGGCTAGTCCCCCTATTTTAGAGTTTATCAGGATTTTAAGGGGAGTGAGACAATGGAGATAATTCAGCAGCTAGTAAACGGTATCTCACTAGGTAGTATTTATGCACTCATTGCACTGGGCTATACAATGGTCTATGGAATTGTTAAACTAATCAATTTTGCTCATGGGGATGTCTTCATGATCGGGTCCTTTATCGGATTTTACTCGATTACCTTTTTACATCTTGGTTTCTTCCCGGCATTGATTATATCGATGGTCGTTTGTGCAATTCTAGGGGTAGTAATTGAAAGAATCGCCTATAAGCCGTTACGTAATGCGACGAGAATTGCCGCACTTATTACCGCAATCGGTGTTTCTTTATTAATTGAATATGGAATGATTTATTTAAGAGGTGCACAACCAGAAGCTTATCCGATTAATACTCTTCCTTCAAAAAGTATCCACATTTTAGGTATTACGATCAATAGTCAATCATTGTTTATTCTAGGTATATCCATTGTGCTGATGATTGTTCTTCAATTTATTGTGCATAAAACGAAAACGGGAAAAGCGATGAGAGCCGTATCTCATGATGCAGAAGCCGCAAAATTAATGGGAATTAGTGTTGATCGAACGATTTCCGCTACTTTTGCCATTGGGTCCGCACTAGCAGGAGCCGCAGGCGTAATATTCGGAACATATTATATAAAAATCGAACCATTAATGGGGCTAATACCTGGGATCAAAGCATTTGTTGCTGCTGTTTTAGGAGGAATTGGAATCATTCCGGGGGCAATGGTAGGTGGATTATTATTAGGTGTCATCGAATCACTTGTCAGTGCATTTGGTTATTCATTATGGCGTGACGGTGTTGCCTTTATCGTACTCATTCTTATACTTATTTTTCGACCATCTGGACTATTTAGCAAAAACTTCAAGGAAAAGGTTTAAGAAGGAGGAGAAGGTATGTCGATACTTAAACAGTCAAAAGGTTTTTGGCTATCAATCATTGTATCCTTAATATTTTTTGTAGTTGTCCAATGGCTAATTAGTAGTGAAATACTTAGTTCTTACTACACGAATACACTTTTTACTTTATCTATTAATATCATTCTCGCGATTAGCCTACATCTAATTATCGGAATTACCGGTCAGTTTTCGATCGGACATGCTGGTTTTCTCGCTGTCGGTGCATATGCATCAGCGATCATGACGATGAAGCTTGAACTGCCATTTCCCATTGCTTTAATTGTTGGGGGAATTGTCGCTACTATTGCTGGACTGATTATTGGGATTCCCAGCCTTCGTTTAAAAGGGGATTATTTAGCAATTGCCACTTTAGGATTCGGTGAAATTGTGCGGATTATCCTATTAAACATTGACTATGTTGGTGGAGCTAGTGGAATGCAGGTAATGAATTATACTACTTGGCCATGGGTTTACGCTTGTCTTTTAATATCTATTATTGTTATCGTCAACTTTACAAATTCGACCCACGGGCGAGCATGTATTTCGATTAGAGAAAATGAGATTGCTTCTGATGCTATGGGGATCAATACGACTTATTATAAAGTAATCGCATTTGCGATCGGTTCCTTTTTTGCCGGAGTGGCAGGAGGATTATATGCTCATAACTTCTATATTATCCAACCGACGAACTTTGGTTTCTTAAAATCATTCGATATTTTAATCTTTGTTGTACTTGGAGGTTTGGGAAGTTTATCGGGAGCAGTGATTGCGGCTGTCATTTTAACGATTGTTTCAACGTTTTTACAAGATTATGCTGAAACAAGGATGATTATTTATTCACTAGTCCTAATCATCGTAATGCTTTTCCGTCCACAAGGATTACTGGGAACAAGAGAAATTACCTCATTCTTCAAAAAAAGCAAAGATGCTGGTGGAGGGACACAAAATGGAAACAAACAAACCACTGCTTAAAGTAGATCATGTAGGGATTACATTCGGGGGACTAAAGGCTGTTTCAGATGTAAATATGGAGTTGGGAAAAGGTGAGTTGGTTGGATTAATTGGACCGAATGGTGCAGGGAAAACAACGTTTTTTAATCTATTAACAGGTGTTTATGAACCTACCATGGGGAATATTGAATTAAACGGAAAACGGATTAATGGGAATGCCCCTTATCAGATTACGAGAAAAGGAATTAGTCGGACCTTCCAGAATATTAGACTATTTAACGAGCTGACGGTTTTAGATAATGTTAAAGTTGCCTATCATTCCAATGCTAAACATGGAATATTTAGCTCTATCCTGCGTCTTCCCTCGCATTTTAAAGGTGAGAAAGAGATGGAGCAGGAAGCGATTGATTTTCTGAAAATCTTCAATCTTGATTTATATAAAGATGAAAAAGCAAAAAATCTGCCGTATGGACAACAAAGACGTCTCGAAATTGCTCGTGCATTGGCTACAAAGCCAAGCCTGCTCTTACTTGATGAGCCGGCAGCAGGAATGAATCCGCAAGAAACGGAATCATTAATGAAATTAATTGCTTTTATTCGAGAAAAATTTGATTTAACAATTCTACTTATCGAACACGATATGCAGCTTGTCATGGGCGTATGTCAACGGATTTACGTTCTTGATCACGGACAATTGATTGCAGAAGGCACGCCATTAGAAATACGAAACAATCCGAAAGTGATCGAAGCATATTTAGGGGAGGAGGTTTCATAATGCTAACAATTGAGAACATCAACGTATATTATGGAAATATTCAAGCATTAAAAGGAGTCTCCCTAACGATTAATCAAGGTGAAATTGTCACATTAATAGGTGCAAATGGTGCAGGAAAAAGTACGTTATTAAAAACGATTTCCGGATTACTAAAGCCTAAACAAGGTCAAATTTTGTTCGAAAAAAGCTCGATAGCTGGGAATGCCGCACAAAGTATAGTTAAAAAGGGAATTTCCCATGTTCCTGAGGGAAGAAGGGTTTTCGCCAATATGACTGTCGAAGAAAATCTCGAATTAGGTGCATTTTTACGCAAAGATAAAGCTGGAATTAAAGAGGATTTCGAGAAAGTCTATCAGCTTTTTCCACGTTTATTAGAACGAAAAAAACAACAGGCCGGGACGCTATCAGGTGGTGAACAACAAATGCTGGCGATGGGGCGTGCATTAATGGCCCGACCGAGATTATTGCTGCTCGATGAGCCATCAATGGGATTAGCACCACTTTTAGTAAAAACGATTTTTAAAATAATTGAAGAAATTAATCAGTCCGGTACTACGATATTACTTGTTGAACAAAATGCTAATATGGCATTATCGATAGCTAATCGAGCCTATGTCATTGAAACGGGTCGTGTGGTTGCATCCGGAACTCCGGAAGAATTAGATAGTAGTGATCAAGTGAAATTAGCCTATCTTGGCGGCCATTAGATAGAAAGAGAAAGCATTGATAGTAGTTCAATGCTTTTTCTTTTTGAAATTTTTGCGAAACAATTAGAGTAAGTATGTTAAAATATAGTGGTTATCGTTTGTAAGATATGGAAGAAAAACAAATATATTGGGATTTTGCAATTTTAAATGGAAGGAATAGGTGAGGAAATTAATGAGTAAGAAAAAATTGCTATTTTTCAGTGTGGTCACTTCACTCCTCTTGTCAGCCTGCAATGCAGCAAAAGTGCCAATGTCAGTAAAAGAGCATGATATGAGCTCAATGGAGCCAGTGACAGGTGATGAAACGAAATCAGACTGGACATTGCCGAAAGATCCGAAAGCAAATGAGGATGTTCCAATGTCTATCGTAATAAAAGATAAACACGATAAACTTATCAAACAATTTGAAACTGTAAGCGAAAAGAAAATGCATTTAGTTATTGTCAGCAAAGATTTATCTTATTTCAGTCATATCCACCCAACATTAAAGGATAATGGCGAGTTTACCATCACTACGAAATTTCCGGCGGGTGGCGATTATAAAATGACTGCCGAAATGACACCAGTAGGAGCGAGCGAATACAGTTTGGAAGATCATTGGGTTCATGTAGTAGGAGATGAGCCAAAACCAAAACCAATCGTTCCCGATAAAAATCTAACGAAAGTAATCGATGGTAAGAAAGTCACGCTTTCTTTTGAAAATGAGTTAAAGGCGAAAAAAAATACGAATATTACATTCACATTGTATGATGAACAAACAAAAAAACCGATTAAGGATCTTCAACCCTATCTAGGAACGATCGGGCATGCGGTAGCAATCGATAAAGACTTGAAACATTTTTTACATGTTCACCCTATCTATACGAAAACGACTGGACCAGAAGTTACGTTTATGACGTATTTTCCGAATAAAGGAATCTATCGTATTTGGGGGCAATTTAATATTGATGGCAACATCCTTACTGTTCCATTTACACTTGAAGTTTCATAATTGTTTTACTAATAGATATTCGAAAAATAAAATGCGCTTAGTACAAGACTACTAGGCGTATTTTTAGTAGATTCATATAGATAATCTATCAATCTTGTTCAAATTGCTTTTCTAAATTCTTATCTAATATAAACACTTCAATTCTTTCCCCCATTTTTGTACTAATATCACTATGACTTGAGATTACTGTACAATTCGTAAGTTTCTCGACAATTCTCTCGAAGTTTTCGCTATACATTTCCCTAAGAACTTGACGCATTTGTTTCACTAGCTTTTTACCATATTGGTGATTAACTAAATGTTTCTCTTCAATGGTTAAAACACCTTTAAATCTAGCAATGACCATATCATGGACAATATATGTTTTTGTTTCTTGTGGCCCACGGCCAATAAGATCTCGTTGAAGTTTAATAAAGGCTTCACTAAGATCCGCTTCTAACCTTTTTTTTGTTATTGCCATGGTCAATGCCCCCATTCCATTATCTTGAAGATAATATTACTTTTGGATGTTTACCATTGTCAATAGAAAAATAAAAAAATAAAAAACCAACGAAATATTACGAAAAAATTAGTAATAAATAGATAATTTGAGAAATGATATGGAAATTGAGAAAATTCAACCGGATTTCGTTAAATTTCGTAATTTACAAATAAGCAAGGAGCGAAGTAGAATAAGCGTCATAATAAAAAATATTTCGGCCTAGTCTCAAAATTGAGAACGGAGGAACCACTTTCTTGGGGTTAATTCTACGGTTTGTAGAAGGGATGAGATCTTCTCTTTCGCCATCCTACCCCGTCAGCTAACTTCGTCGGCTAAAGCGAAGGAGGTCTAAAGAGACCACCTTACCAAGGTGCTTTTTTGACTATGTTCTATACATAATCAAAAAGGAAACTTGAATTAATAGTAGGTCTTTTTGTTTTGCCTATTTTTAAAAAAGGATACTTGGAAGACAGAATGCAAAGGGAGCGAATGCTTGCTGGGCATTAGGTAGACCAATGTGTACTTTTTCTCCAAAAAATTGAGAAAAATGATTCGAATCAGAGGCATTCAAATCGAATGCATATTTACTGACCGGAACTTTTTTTACTCAAGCGGAGGGAAAGTATGTATTGGTCTATTTTTTTTGGAGGTGAAAGAAGAAAAGTAAAGATTTATTGCAGTGACTAGTTGAAGTGTAAGTTAAAAATCAGTCAAAGACTTGTGGTAATAAGT
>NZ_NAZB01000068.1:0-2389 GCF_003055045.1 Heyndrickxia sporothermodurans | reverse complement strand
TGTGTATGGCAAAATAAAAGTGCAGAGTTATGAAAAGTAAAAGTACATAACGTTGCACTTTATTTTTATACAAAAAAAGACTTGCCAGCCATCCAATATTTCTCTACTGTAATTGTGTCGAAGCAATACAGTGGAGGTTGAAAGGAATGCTAGCAATGTCTGAAGTTAATTGTATCAAATTATTACGAAATCGAAAATCACTATCTATAAATGAAATTTCAAAAACGTTGGGGATTAATTGGAGAACTGCAAAGAAATATGCAGATGACGATCAAGTCCCCAAAGAAATGGTTAAAAAGAAAAGTGGAATGATGTATGAGGAAAATTGGGGGGAGATAGTTTCCGACTGGCTAGGAGAAGATGAAAAGTTAAAGAAAAAATTAAGAAGGACTAATAAAAAGATTTTTAATGATCTTGTAAAAATGGGGTTCACGGGGTCCTATCGAACCCTCTGTTATTTCATCGCTGACTGGCGTGAAGGTAAAGATCGCATAGAAGAAAGGGATAAGAATTCGGAACGTTTGGATCATCCGCCAGCTGAGGCACAAGTTGATTTTGGAATAACTGAGGCCGTGAAGGATGGGAAGTATATTGATGTTCATTGTCTTCTGATGACACTTCCTTATAGTAATGCAGCTTACTGTATACCATTGCCAGGCGAAAATCAAGAATGCTTTTTACATGGGCTCAAAGCGATGTTTAATCAACTTGGTGGAGTACCTAAGAAAGTTCGGATTGATAATTTAAAGGCAGCAGTTATTCAGCCGAGGGGAAGAAATCAAGAGGCAACGTTCACAGACGAATTCCTCCAATTTGCAAGTCACTACGGTTTTGAACCGCAGGTTTGTAATCCAAGAAGTGGGCATGAGAAAGGAAATGTGGAAAATAAAGTAGGTTATATTCGGTACAACTTTGTAACACCATCACCTGTAATAAATAACCTTGAGCATTTGTCTCAAATCCTAGAAGAACATTTAACCAAGGACCGTGAGCGTGTTCATTATGAAAAGCATGTCCCCATTCGAAAATTACTAGAGGAGGAACATCAATATCTTTTAGCCTTACCCGATGAAGATTATCCTGTATTTAAAGAGGAACTGATGCAAGCAAATAAGTATGGGGAAATAGTAATTGATAAAACTAAAGTACATATCCCCAAGGGATATAACTATGGTCAATTGCACGTTATAAAGTATTGGGACAAATTTAAAGTTATTTCACCTTATGGAGAAATCCTGCATGCAGAATATCGACCTTACATGAATAAAAGTCGCAAAATTCCTTGGTCGTCTATTCTTAAATCTTGGTTACATAAGCCGCGGGTTGTAACCTATTCACGTTATTCGCCTTATCTACCAGGTCGAATCTATGAATATATTAATATCAGTAATTTGTCGATAAGAAAAAAAAGACTGAAATGGTTAATTAGCCTACTAGCTAATCATGAAATGGGAGAAATCAATGATCGATTTTACGAGTTATTGAATGATCAAACGGAAGAAATGTATGAACCCGATTCTCATCCCTATGATGTCAATTGGGCAATGTATGACGAACTTCAATCCCCTTCTCGCGAAGGGAGTGATAAGGTTTGAATTCTGAACTAAAAAGGATTTGTAAAACTCTTCGCCTCGCCTATGTAGCAGACATAGTTGATACTATCCCATTTGAGAACCCCGAGCAGTATCTAGAAAGTCTATTACATAGAGAGCTACAACTACGTGAGGAAGCAAAGGCTGAACGTTTAATTAAAAAAGCACGGTTTTTTAGCAAGAAAACTTTAGAGGCATTTCAATGGAGTGAACAGGTTCGTTTCCCTCCCCACATAGATGCGAAAGAGCTATGTGAACTACATTTTATAAATCAACATGAGAATGTCATTTTAACTGGTTCTCCTGGCACTGGGAAAACCTTATTAGCTACAGGGTTAGGGCGTAAGGCCTGTCAAAATGGCTACGAAGTTCGTTTCTATCGTGTGTCTGATTTAGTCGATACACTAGAAAGAGTATGGAAAGAAGGAAAGCTACAGCAATTTCGAAATAAGTTCAAAAAAGTAGATCTCATAATACTCGATGAAATGGGATATATCCCGTTCAGCAAAGATGGGGCTGAGTTATTATTTCAATTAATATCCGACTGGTATGAACAAAAAAGTTTAATCATCACATCGAACCTTGAATTTAGCCAATGGAATCGTATTTTTGTCGATTCCAGGCTAACGGCAGCATTAGTCGATCGAGTTATTCATCACGCACATATTTTAAGTTTTACAGGAGATAGTTACAGAGTTACACACGCACTTTCACGACAAAAATAATTACTAAAATTAGGCTGGCAAGCTTATGTATTTTTTATTGCACTTTTATGTACTTTTTACTTGCAAAACACA
>NZ_NAZB01000067.1:0-1841 GCF_003055045.1 Heyndrickxia sporothermodurans | reverse complement strand
CGTTTTGTCAAAACTTTTATATAAAATAGGCTATAAACTACCTTAATAGAGGGATTTTTGAGCAAAAAAATTGCCACCCCCCTAAATCTAAGGATAATTGAGGTTACCACACACCCAACAACCTTAGAAAAGGAAGTGACAAGTTGTACCCTCAAATTATAACCTATTTACTAACTTTTATAAAATTCCAAGAACAAATAATTCGAACATTACTCACCCTACTTATTGGGAAGAGTATGTTTGATAAACCGAAAGATCAGCAGCCTGTTAACAAACCTTATCGAAAACTACAAGTTGATGATCTTCCCATTATCGAAATCCCAGAAAAGCTGAATTATCGAAATCTCCTAACGGAGTACCAAGAGAAGCATGGGAAATCTCTTAAACCCGTTCGAAGACACAAGAACGCAAAAGTGTCGGTACCTAAAGGAATGAAATGTCCTAAGTGTGGTGCACCATCTGATTATCTTTATGCCAATAATGGTGATAAGGGACAGTATCAATGCAAGGTATGTTCTTGCCTTTTCAGCGATAAGAATCGTTTTTCGAAAGAGGCCATTTTGAAATGTCCTCATTGTTCTAAAACACTCGATAAGATCAAGGAGCGAAAAGATTTCGATGTGTTTAAGTGTAAAAACGACGACTGTCCGTATTATCAAAAGAAATTAAACGGTATGTCTTCCAAAGAAAAGAAACAGTTTAAAAAGGATCCCCAGTCGTTTAAGTTAAGGTATATTTTTCGCCAATTCCACATTGATTTTCAACCATTATCCAAGAATTCACCGGAGTTGCCAGTTGTTGATCTGTCTAGAATCTATGCTTCTCCGCATACGTTAGGTTTGATATTGACCTACCATGTGAATTACGGTCTTTCCGCAAGAAGGACCGCTGCCCTTATGCAGGATGTTCACGGTGTAGCTATTTCTCATCAGACGATATTGAACTACGAAAATAGTGTGGCTCTTTTACTTAAACCTTACGTGGATCACTATCCTTATGAGCTTTCAGATCAATTCTGTGGTGACGAAACCTATATCCGGGTCAATGGAAAATGGCATTATCTCTTTTTCTTCTTTGACGCGGTGAAAAAGATCGTCCTTTCGTACCGAGTGTCGCCTAATCGTGATACAGCATCCGCCATTCAAGCGATAAACGACGTCCTACTGAAGATGGAAGAGATCCCTGAAAACCTTACATTCGTAGTAGATGGAAATCCAATCTATCTTCTAGCCCAGCATTTCTTCGCTCAGAATGATATTTCTTTCGATGTGAAGCAAGTAATCGGGCTGACAAATGAAGATCCCATCTCAACCGAATACAGACCGTTAAAACAGATTATCGAAAGACTGAATCGCACATTT
This sequence comes from Heyndrickxia sporothermodurans, assembly GCF_003055045.1. Lineage (NCBI taxonomy): Bacteria > Bacillati > Bacillota > Bacilli > Caryophanales > Bacillaceae > Heyndrickxia > Heyndrickxia sporothermodurans. The sequence continues at coordinate 480 of NZ_NAZB01000067.1, read as the reverse complement.
AAAGGAAATTATCGCTCTACACAAGGATTTGGATCGGATCATGGATCTGTTTCTTTTGTCACCTTGTTTGCGGCGTATTTTAACTTTCTACGACCACATGCATCCCTAGAGGGCAAGGTACCCGTTGTGAATCCAAAGTTATCAGGACTTCCTACCATGCCTGCGCGTTGGACAAAGCTCATCGAGTTAGCTCAACGATGGATAGTCGAACAAAGATCCGCCTAACTTTTTGTTTAGCAGAGCCCTTGGACCATTTAGCAATCGGCGGAGCGAACTCTTGACAAACCGAACTTGCCAATGGTTTAAAATGAAAATACCAAGGGCTTATTTGGTATGCCTTCTTTTTGTCCCCTTCGCCCTTGTTAACCTTGGATCAAACCATTGGCGTGTTTGTCAAGAGCGATTGCGGGAGCTCCCCACCTAATAAATGGAAAGTAACCTAAACAACTATTTAGTTTTCATAGAACTTTTTACAATACC
>NZ_NAZB01000066.1:0-12910 GCF_003055045.1 Heyndrickxia sporothermodurans | reverse complement strand
CCAGTCACGCCAGTAGGTCCGGTAGGCCCAGTAGGTCCTGGTGATCCCATAGCTTCGGAAAGAAGCAGAGAAACATCATCTACTAGAATATCTGCACTTCCAGTAAGAGGGAGTTTGTTTATTAAGACAAATGCTTGAGTGGTTCCTGCTGGAGCTGGAGAAGTAGTTTGATAGACTTCTAGCCAAGTTACATTGTTCTCAACATTGGGCACACGTTCAGTTGCAATATTTGTGAGTTTACCGAATCCAAGAAAGTTAAATAGACTGTCAAAATAGGTTACTTGTATAGTTACGGGTGGTGAGGGGTTAACTCCTATTTTGGATAATGAAACAATTAATTCAAAACTTTGTCCCGCACTTGCTGGAACAAATTGTCCAATAAAAGAGTTTAAATCTCCTCCAAATAGTTGCGCAGAAAAATATCCAGAATGAGAGAAAGTAACGGTGGTAGATGCGTTTAATATAATCCAAGGAGATAATGTGCCTGATTCGAAGTCACCATTAACAATTAAATCTCTAATAGCCATATATCTACTTATACCTCCTTTCTTAATAATTCCTTCAAGTCTTCTATTAAGAAGTTGAAGATATCCTATTCTATGTGAAGTTCTTTTAAGAGCACCGACGTATTCACTATTAATTAGGAAGTTATAAAAAATAGTAAAAGTCCCCAAGGTTGAAATAATCCTTTTCAACGGGGGACCGTGAACAATTTTGCCTATTTTAAAGAAGAAAAATTATAATCTCAGGTATATTACTTTATCGATAAAAAGCTGGTATTTAATTTAACAATCTACCTGGATTTCCAACCACTGTTTTGTTTGAAGGAACATCCTTTATTACTACGGCACCTGCACCAACAATTGAATTTTCCCCAATAATAATAGCAGGAAGAAGTGTAGCATTATTACCGATTTTTGCTCCTTTTTTCACGATTGGACCTTGATGTTCAAAATTTCCCATTCCCATATATTTATCATTAGATGTTGAGCAGCAAGGGCCAAAGAAAACTTCATCTTCAATGATCATATCCGCCGTAATATAACATCCGGTTTGAATCGTAACTCGTTTTCCAATGGTTGTTTTATTTTCAACGATAACATTCCTGCCAATAATGCTATCCATACCCACAGTGACATTTTCGCGAATGCTTGATAAATCTCCCACAAACACACCTTTTTTAAGCAAAACGGTTCGATAAATAACACAGTTGCATCCGATGATGACATCATCCTCAATGACTAAGGGATCCGCACTATTAGAAGGTTTTCTAGCCATTTTCTTATTTGTAGATGTCCCTTTACCTAAAATGGATAAATCATTTATTTGAACACCGTTCCCAATCTTCGTGTTTGCTTTAATGGTAACGTTGTTTCCGATTTTCACATTATCACCAATTACGACATTTTCTTCTATTATTATATTTTCTCCGAAGATTACATTTTTGCCGAAGACTACCGATTCATGAATCATTAAATAATTCCTCCGTTTAATTCATTTCTTTTTTACAACTCTTTGTATATATTAATAAGTTGTTTTACGACCTTATTAGCTGCATGATACTCTGCAACATATTTTCTTCCCTGTTGGCCGAGTTCGTTGCGTTTCTTAGGATTGTTAATTAAATCGGCTAATACTTCCTGTATATTGTCAGGTGTAGCATTAACGATTGGCAGTTCAAGCGGTAATTGATTGCGAACATCATCCCGGATAAATCCAACGACAACCTTCCCCATTGCCATTGCTTCTACAGCGAGCATGCCGTATGTTCCGACTAGCAGTTGGTCGATGATAATATCGGCTTCTTTATAAATTTCAAGTGCTTCGTTATGACTCATTTTTTCAATCAGTTTAAAAGTGAAACTTTCCTTCTCTTTTAAATTTGCAATTGCTTGTTCAATATACTCTGATCCTTTAAATTCACGATTCGTTGGTGCATGGATAAGTAATGGATTGTCATTATCAATTCGTGGATAAGATGGTTCATATTTATGAATATCAAAAGCAAGGGGCATGACATGCACATTTTTATAATAATCTTTTACATACGGTAATAACTCGTAGTCTTGAACAATAGCTGTGTCAATATATTTTGAGGTAGTTTCCAGCCGCGCGTGAATTTCATCGTCGGAAAAATAACTTGGAGGAAGCGGATATGGACTTAGTTTCTTTGTTATTTCGGTATTTCGAACATCACTTCCCCAATGATGCATCAACATTTTCTTTCCTGCCTTTTTAATAAGCGGTAAGTCGCCAAATTCTTGTACAAATGACTCTCCATTATGAAAATGAAAGATGTCCATGTGCTTTATATAATTTGGTATTTCCGGTCCGATTTCAAATAGATCGGTGTTAATGATATGATTTTTATAATTCAAGTACGTGTGAAACCAATTATACCCTCCAACAAGATAACCATTTTTACGCAATTGATTACAAAGAATCCCTATTTGACCCGCTATTTCAGTCGGTCCATGAATAATTCTCATTAAGATCACTCCTTCCTCTATACAATATTCAATTATAGAAATAGTGAAATCAGACAACAGCATAGTTTTGAGTAAGTAAGTTTATAAAAGATAATTTTATAGACTCCTTCCTATTTTCAATAGTTAATAGCAATAGAATAATAGGCATATCACCTTTTAAACTAGTAAAAATATGCGAATGCACTCCGTTATTTGCGGAAACGGATTGTACATAAGATTAATACCCTATAAGTAGTAGTCAAGGAGGTGATGGTTAATGAATGAGGAGATGAAAGGAAAAGATGGTGAATTTCAAATGAGTGTTGACGGAGATTCATTATCAAATCTTAACCAAGACCAAGTAAACCAAATCGTGGAATCAGTTAATCAGAGTATTGAAAAGGCAATTGCTGCAGTAAATGAAAATTTAGCTAATTTGTTTGGCGGCCAGAATATAAATAAACTTAAAAAGGAAAATTCTCAGATAGATTTATCTCAAGTAATATCGGGCCTATCAAGCTCCAACTTATTATCAAAATTGGCATCTTCCAGCTGGAAAGGGAAAATGCCAGTTATTAAAACAGATAACGGGAAACTAAGTGTTCTATTAAATGAGAAGAAGCTATTTGAAATGGATTTACCGAATCAAGAAAACAAGGAGTAAAATCAACGATAACCCTACTATAAATGCGGATACAACTAAACTATAAAAACATAGATTATATTATCAAGGACAGGAGGTGAAAGTTATGAGTAGAATGAAGCCTTATCGAATCTATGATTGTGATCCAATAAATAATGAAAATGATGACAAACGCGACCGTCAAAATAATGATGATGATAAAAGTAATGGCAACGGTAATGGTAATGGCAATGATGTTGTTAAAATTCAAGGAATTATTAATGAGTATGGAGACTTAACATCTACAGGGGGCAATGGTGGAACTGCCTTAGCTACTGCTGCAAATAATTTTGCCGTCTTAGCGAATAGTAACGCAACGGCAGCTGGAGGAGCTGGAGGAGCTGGAGGTCTAATCGCGCCAATTAATCCAGTTACGAATGTTCCTGTAAGTTTCTTAGATGGAAGCTTAAATGGCAACCTCAATGGATTGTTAAATGATAATTTAAATGATAACTTAAACGATAATTTTAGCGATAATTTAAATGGCAATTTAAATAGAAACTTTAGTGAAAACGAAAATAAAGCAATTGATAACGATGGGATTGATGTAGCTTAATTCGTCTTTTCCATATCGTCCAATAGAAAGGAGTGAAAAGATGAGCGAAATTGATAAGGTACAACTGGCAAAAGAAAAATTAATGGATTTAGGCATATCTGGTGAGGTTGCAGCAACATTAGCTGAAACCATCATTGACGGATCAAACCCATCTGTAAATTCACATGCACAAGGTGGCAGAGGGGGGCATGCGATCAATTTAACATATGTTGATAATTATTCTACCTTAATGCTCGTTTATACATTCCTCCTGAATTCTTTGGACAATAAGGATGATTCTGAATCGAGCTTATTAAATAAATCCTTGTTAACGACATTGCAAACGGTCATTAATGAGCAACAGAAATATCGAGATGCTTTTTTGGAAGCAATAAGAAATTTAAATAAATATTAAAAAAACTCCCCTTCAATCCAATGAAGGGGAGATCTCAAACGATGTAATAAGTTGAAGATAAAAATTATATATATACTAAGACAGTATTTAACGAATACCTCCTTAAATTGTATTTAATCCATATAGGCACCTTCCTCATTTTATTGCATACAAATAAAATGTAATATTTACTTATTTCGAACGGAGGTGCCTTGTTTGAGTACTAGTAAAGATCATTATGAAAAAAGAAAACCTCTTTTATATATTATCCAACCAGAATCGAAACCCGTATCAGTGAATATGCAGACGACTTTTTCAAGTAAGATTTCAACAAAAGAAAGTGAAACAATGGAAGCAATTGCTTCACCCAAAATTGAAGATGATAGTGAATTAAACACTGAATTGGACAATGAAAATGATCGTGGCAAAGAAATAAACGGTGATCCAGTTAATGAAGATGAAAAAATCAAAGGCGAGCAAATTGAAGGTAATTCAAAAGAAGTACCTGAAAACGGAAAAACAATGCATACAATGATTGAGAATTCTCCGCAGCAAAATACAGGATATCAAAGAAGATCGTTTAGAGAAATGAATGTAACTGAAAAGATATATTTTTTAGTTAATAAGCCTGGGTATATTCCTAGAGTAATTGTTGAAATCCAGACGGAAGACAATAATTATACTGGTGTTGTTTTAAATTATAGGGATGGAATCGTTGTATTTGATCAATTGAAAATGGGCGAGCATCCAATTCAATTAAATGAAGCAGAAATCAAAGATATTAAAATTTTTACAAAATAAAGGAAAAGTCGATAAGCTCATTCTTATCGACTTTCCGTAAATAAATACTAAGAATATTTGAATGGAAATCAATCATTTGTTTAAGTTTCTTTCTTGTTAGCAGCCTGGTAAATGAATGTCATCTAAGCATTGAATGGCAATGAATTTTCTCAGATCGACTGTAATACATGAATCTGAAAGCCTTAAATTTTCTTGTGGTCTGTCAACTTGCGGGCAAGGGCTAGTTGTACATTCAGGTTCTAATACACGTAATACTGCACAGCACCCTTCAACATTCTCGACTCTAAAGAAAATTGATTTACAGAAGAAATCAATTTTGTCGTGAATCTTTTTGCCATCCTTATCACATGGGCAGTCATGGCAACCTTCATTTGGTTTAAAGAATGCTTCGAATGGATTACCATCTTCAGTAAAGAGAATGAATGGACGTGTGTTTTTTCTGTGGTGATGTTTGTTATTTGTATTAGCACCTAACACTGGGTTTAAACAATTGGTTGGGCAATTGTTTTCATCTTCCTCAGCAGCATCTTGTAAATCATTTATAAAGTTTACTACATCGCATACACAATTTAAGCGATCATCATGATCTCTGTAACTCATTTAAATTTCAACTCCTTAATTTTTTGTAATGTACATCACATTAATAGAATATTGAAAATGACCTCAATTTGTTACGAATGTCTTGGCTTTTTTTGAAAAATAGGCATAGGATTTTATCCTATATACCAATAAGGATTCGAATTCCTCCTGTTTTACTAGATTTTTGCCTAGTAAAACTAGGGGAGCTACATAGTCTGATGGATGAAGGAGTTTTCATAAAAGGGGAATGTTGAATGATACAGTCGTCTTGGTTTTTATTAATAATATTCGGTTTAGCAAGTTTCCGGTTAACTCGGTTAATTGTATCGGATAGTATTACCGCGTTTATACGGAAACCTTTTCATAATGAAGTAGAAATGGCTGATGATGAAGGAAATATGTCAACGTATATTCAAATAAAAGGAACAGGGATTAGAGCTTGGATCGGTGAGTTATTGAGCTGTTATTGGTGTACCGGCGTTTGGTGCTCGTTTGTCCTGTATTTGACATGGTTAATGTGGCCATTTGTAGTCGAACCGGTCATCATTGTTCTTGCTATTGCAGGAATCGCGGGGATCATTGAATCGATTATTACAAAAATCCTAGACTAGTGCACGAACAACCCGTTTTTTACAACATAATATAAAATATGGGGCTATATATTAGAAAGGATGTTGTGAATTGAAGAAACAAAATGGAAAAATTCCAGTATTACCAAATTATCAATTAGGACAAAATCAAGTAAACTCCAAAGGGGCAGGGACTTTGGTCAAAAAAGGTGGCTGCGGTTGCGGTAAGAAAAAGAAAAAATAACGGGCATATCGCCTGTTATTTTTTTTGACGTTCATTTTTCCTACCTTTAATTTCCATATCATAATTAAAATATTTCAGTTAAAAATAATGGTAGCTACGAAATTAATTTGAGGGGAATTATGATGAAAAATTCATTGCTAATAAAAACTTGGTTGTTAATCATCGTTCTAATAATGATGGGTTGCAGTAACGAACAAGATAGTAAAGAAAGTCGTTTAGCTTTAATGAAAACGACTCAGCCTGCTCCGGTAAAGATAAGAGAAGATCAAGAACATTCTATCTCTGAGCAAGTTAAAAATGAGGTGTTGCAAAACAAGGCAATATATGATGCTGCAGTCATTGAAGGCGATAAAAGAATCCTTGTTGCATATAAGGTGAAACATTTTTACCGCTTTAAAATGAAAAGAATTGAAAAAAATCTACAAAAACAACTGAAACATCATTTTCCGAAAAAAAAATTTATCGTATCAAGTGATTACAAAATATTTCTTGAATCGGTTCGCCTTAAAGAAGCAATCAGTGATCGAACGATTTCTCAAAAAGAAGCGAAAAAAAGATTTAACGAAATTATTAAATTAACGGAAGAATTAACATAGAAAGAGTGTGTGTTAAATGGCAAATATAAATAAGACGAAAACGCCTCAACAAATTCAATATGATCAATTAGAAAAAAAGCATGAAATTAAGCGTCCACTTCTAAAAAATTGTATTCGTGCATTCTTTATTGGAGGTTTAATTTGTGTCATTGGACAAGCAGTAACCTATTTCTATATTTACTTTTTTAATTTTACCGAACAAACTGCCGGAAATCCTACGGTTGCCACAATGGTATTTTTTGCTATGTTGTTAACTGGGTTTGGAATGTATGACAAGCTTGGTCAATTTTCAGGTGCCGGAAGTGCTGTGCCTGTTACAGGATTCGGCAATGCTGTCATTTCAGCAGCTATCGAGCATCAAACTGAAGGCTATGTTTTAGGAGTAGGAGGTAATATTTTTAAATTAGCCGGATCGGTCATTGTTTTTGGTGTGTTTTCAGCATTTGTTGTTGCTTTAATTAAAACGATCCTTATTAAATGGGGGGGATTGTAATGTTAAAGGGCTCACAAACGTGGGTATTTGCCAATCATCCGGTTATTTCTTCAACAGGGGTTGTTGGCGGCCCATTTGAGAAAAATGGAAATCTTGCAGATGATTTTGATAAGTTACATGACAATCTTTGGATGGGGCAAGATTCATATGAAAAAGCGCAAAGAGTATTGATAGAAGATGCAGTGGACATTATTTTAAAGAAAACAGGACTAAAGGAAGAAAAAATTCAATTTTTCTTAGCAGGTGATTTAATTAATCAAATTACACCGTCAAGCTTTGCTGCTAGAACTAATCAAATTGCCAATCTTGGCTTATTTAGCGCATGTGCAACCTCTATGGAAGGACTTGCACTTGCATCATTTATTATTAATTATCAAGGTGCAGAAAAAATCATTACCGGAGCGTCTAGCCATAATGCATCAGCGGAAAAACAATTTCGATATCCAACTGAATATGGTGGACAAAAACCTCCAACTGCCCAATGGACAGTAACAGGTGCAGGATTTGCATTAGTCTCATCCGGTATAAATGAAACAAAACCACATCCGAGGGTTACATCTGCAACGATTGGAAAAGTAATTGATCTCGGTATTTCTGATCCCTTTAACATGGGTGGGGCGATGGCTCCTGCAGCGGTTGATACAATCGAAAGACATTTTCAAGATTTGCAAATTGATCCTTCTTATTACGATCTTATCGTTACAGGGGATTTGGCAACTATTGGTCGGAATATTGCCTTAGATTTATTTCAGCAAAAGGGACTTAAAATTAATGAAGATAAGTTTAATGACTGTGGGTTATTAATTTATAAAAAAGACCAGCCAGTACAGTCCGGCGCAAGTGGACCTGCCTGTTCTGCAACTGTATTATATGGGCATTTATTAAATCAAATGAAAAAAGGTGTGTACAAACGAATTTTAGTTGTCGCCACTGGTGCATTACTTTCCCCATTGTCTTTTCAACAAAAGGAAACAATCCCTTGTATCGCTCATGCGGTTTCCATTGAGTATATGTAAATATTGAATAGAAAGGCGGTATTTAACATGTTAGCAATGTTTTTTTGGGCATTTATTATTGGAGGGATCATTTGTTTAATCGGTCAATTATTATTTGATGTTGCCAAATTAACTCCGGGTCATACATTAAGTTTAATGGTAGTTATCGGAGCTGTTTTATCGGGTTTTGGGTTGTATGAACCATTAATTGATTTTGCAGGAGCGGGTGCAACGATTCCAATTACGAGCTTTGGGAATTCACTTGTCGAAGGTGCAATGAATGAAGCAAATAAACACGGGATTGTCGGAGTGTTAACCGGTATGTTTGAGGTTACTTCATCGGGAATTTCCGCTGCCATCATTTTTGGATTTATTGGTGCATTGATATTTAAACCGAAAGGATAACCCTTTTCTTTTTTAGTGCCCATACACATTTATCACACCTAACATATTCTATTAGTGAAAACAGATAAGTGAGGTGAGAGTAAATGTTCGGATACGGCGGATACGGTTGTGTAGGCGGCTGTGGTTATGGCGGATATGGCTACGCCGGTGGATTTGGCGGCGGAAGCACATTTGTATTGATTGTAGTGTTATTTATTTTGTTAATTATCGTAGGAGCAAGCTTTTGCTAATATAAAATTAGAATAAGGATGGGGTAAAACAAATTGTTTTACTTCATCTTATTTTTTTTGTACTTTTCATTACTTTTCTATGTTCGTCCGCAATTGTTTTCACCTTTTTAATCCTCCTTTCATAACATAATATAGTTGAAAGGGAGGGCGAGAAAAAGTATGGAAAATAACTTTTTTAAAAATATTGAGAAAAAAACGGGTGTAAATATGAAAGACATCTTTGAATTAGCGAATTCTTTACAAAACGCGAATTTTAAAGATGAAAATACCGTTCGCAGCATTGTTCAAAGGGTTTCACAAATTGCAAATAAACCCGTTTCAAAAGAAATGGAAAATAAAATAGTCAATTCTATTGTCAAAGATGGCAAAAGCATTGATATGAATACAATCTCAAAAATGATCAACAATAAAAAATAATTTAAGAAGGGCTTGCATTTTTTATGCAGGTCTTTCGTATGTTTTTATAGAAAGTTTTAGGGTAAAGAAAGATACATGATGAAGGAGGATTGTCATGGGATATCGTTTACCATTAGTTCATGAAGCTTATACTCAATACAAAATCCGTATGTATCAGAAACAAGAAGACTATATCAAGTTACATCATACCTCAAAGATTTCAAACCCACCAAACCAAAAAGAATCACAAACTAAAAATAATTTAGTTCAAAAAACGATAGCAGACTTTACAGGAAAGGGAAAAATCATTAACAAATATATTTAATGATCAAATTCACTTTTTGTAAAATATAGGTTTGATAAATATGCAAGCGGATGGAGATTCTAAGACATGTAAAGCTTTTTGGAAGGAAGAGTTGTCATGTCTGAGAAAAAACCATCAAATTTAACGGTAATAGCAATTGGATCGATTCCATTAATTATGACATTAGGAAACTCCATGCTTGTACCGATTTTGCCAAAAATGAAATCGGAGCTCCACCTATCACAATTACAGGTAAGTTTAACGATTACCGTATTTTCAATCGTTGCGGCTATTTTTATCCCAATACTAGGGTACCTATCAGATCGATTTTCCAGGAAAGTTATTATTGTCCCTGCATTATTTCTATACGGAATCGGCGGATTATTAGCCGGTTTTGCATCTGCATGGTTTTCACATGCATTTGTATGGATATTAATCGGCCGAAGTTTACAAGGGATTGGTGCAGCAGGAACAGCACCGATTGCTATGGCACTTGCAGGGGATCTCTTTAAAGGTGCACAAGAAAGTCGAGTATTAGGGCTAATAGAAGCTTCAAACGGATTTGGGAAGGTGCTATCACCGATATTAGGTTCGTTAATTGCTATTTTAGCGTGGTACGGAGTATTTTTTGCTTTTCCCGCTATTTGTGTCATTTCGATCCTTTTAACGTGGATATTTATTAAAGAGAAATCAAAGAAAAAGGCCCCGCCTCCATTTGGAAAATATGTAAAAGGTCTGCTTTCCGTTTATAAAGAGGAAGGACGCTGGCTATTTACAACCTATTTAGCAGGGGCAACTTGCCTATTCACATTATTTGGAATTTTATTTTATTTATCTGATGTTTTAGAAAAACAGCATCATATTAATGGTGTAATAAAGGGATTAATACTAGCTATTCCTTTATTGGTTATGTGTACAACGTCTTATGTTACAGGTAGTAAAATAGGGAAAAACCAGCCGATAATGAAAAAGTTAATTGTTTTAGGATTTTTATTTATGACGATATCTTATGGACTTTTAACTTTTATTAAACCATTGGTTCTCTTTATTTCCATTCTTGCATTAAGCAGCTTAGGTACAGGATTTGTGCTCCCATGTATAAATAGCTTAATTACAAATGCAGTAGGTGCTCAAAGAAGAGGTTTTGTCACTTCACTGTATGGTTCTGTGCGTTTTCTAGGGGTTGCTATTGGTCCACCTGTATTTAGTCGGCTTATGGAGTGGTCAAAACTAGGTATGTTTCTATCAATAGCTAGTCTAACTTTTGTTGTTGGTCTGTTAGCTTTACTACTCATACATCCAAACAAAGAGGGAGCAAAGTCGAAAAATAAAAAGGAAAGTAACAACTTTACTAGCCTACAACCGGTTGAAGGTAGATAATAGTGTGAAATCAATTGCTTCTACTTTTTTCGATATTGTGGCTGCAAAAATGATATGATATTCGGTGGAACTTGGAGATGAAAAATCCAATCAATAACCTTTGTGGAAAACCATTGACAAATAATGGCTTGTACAACAATTTGCCAACTAATAATATAGGAAATAATGATAAAAATTACCCCATTTATTAAAAATAATGGTTTCCCTGGGGGGATTTTTCTTAATTTTGAAATAATAAGTGCAAGAATTCCGATTCCTCCATGTGAAACCCCTTGTCTAAGCAATAATCCAACACCAATTCCTAAAGTAGCAGAACCGATAAAAAGATCTATCCAAACATTTTGGAAAGAAAAAGGAACATAAACTTCAAATAAATTAACGGCTATAGACGTACCCGTGATCCCTACTAATGTTCCAATTGCACTTGAAGTACCTAAATAATGTACAGCAATTAATAACATAGAGGCGTTAATGATAAAAAGTCCGATACTCATTGGGAGCGCGAACCAATAATTAAGCAATACTGTGATCCCACCTGCGCCTCCGGAAGGAATAAAATGCGGAAAAAGAAAACATCCCATGGAAAATCCTTGAATAATTGATCCGAGAATGATGTAGAAATATTTTTCGGAAATTTTTCGTACATTACGGAAATTATTTTTTATCAATACTACCAGTCCTATAACAAAATATTTGTTCGTTAATATGTATGTATTTTTTATCCTCCATATGACTCGAACGATTTTGTTAAACAAATTAAAATAGTCAAGAAGGCAATCAGTTTACAATTCGGATTGCCTTTTTGTGTGTTTAGCGGAAATTATAAATTTTACGCATTGTGGATAACTTTGTTATATAAAGTGTCTACGTCTAGCTCCAGCGCCTATCGACTAGAAAACTTCAGGACTTTTCCCTACGATAAGTCAACATCGATTCGCCTTTCAGGCTCATCGTGTTTCCTTTATCTCAGTCAAAGTCCCTCCAGTTTTTACGTCGATGAGCAAGGCGCTTGCGCTTTTGTTCCTATTTACAATTAAACAAAGGATTCATACGATTTTTTGATAATTTGGGTATGTTTTTTTGGAATTCCTAAAATTTCATTTAGTATCATTTCAACAATGCTTTGAAATGTTAAATGGCTTCTAGGTCTTGGTCTCGGTAATGGAACTTTTACATCCATTGCTATGTTCCCATCCTTAAGAATAATTACCCGATCTGCTAACGAAACCGCTTCTTCCACATCATGGGTAACTAAAAGTGCAGTAAATTTTTTTTGTAACCAAATTTGCTCAATTAGACCTTGCATATCTAATCTTGTCAATGCATCAAGTGCTCCTAATGGTTCATCTAATAAAAGAAGACGTGGTTTATGGATGAGAGCCCGTGCGAGTGCTACGCGCTGTTTTTGCCCACCGGAAAGTTTTTCAGGCCATTCATGAATCCGGTTATCAAGATCAACGCTGCGAAGAACTTCTTTAACTTCCTTACTCGATTCACGGGTGAGACCTAATGCTACATTTTCGCCAACCGTTTTCCAAGGGAGTAAGCGACCGTCTTGAAACATTAATCGAGACTCGTGATTTAACTTTTCTAGTTTATTACCACTTATTTCTATAGCTCCACTATCCGGCTTTTCCAAACCTGATAAGAGACGAAGTAATGTGCTTTTTCCACATCCGCTTTTACCAACAATCGCAATAAATTCTCCTTCTTGAATTGTGAGACTAAGATTTTTTAAAACTGCTACATTTTTATAACTTTTATTAATATGTGTAAGTCTTAAATAACCTTTTTTGACTTTGCTTCTCATTTAATCAATCCTCCTCGTATAATAAGTTT
>NZ_NAZB01000065.1:0-556 GCF_003055045.1 Heyndrickxia sporothermodurans | reverse complement strand
AAGTCGGTGAGGTAACCTTTTTGGAGCCAGCCGCCGAAGGTGGGACAGATGATTGGGGTGAAGTCGTAACAAGGTAGCCGTATCGGAAGGTGCGGCTGGATCACCTCCTTTCTAAGGAATATGGAAGACCACTAACGTGGTTACAAAAAAGACGTTTTCCGTTTTGTTCAGTTTTGAAGGATGAATTCTTCAAAAAAATATGCAATAGATAAAAACAACGACAAGGAGTTCTTCTTCCATATCGATGTTTTTTATTTCCGAAAATGTGGGCCTATAGCTCAGCTGGTTAGAGCGCACGCCTGATAAGCGTGAGGTCGATGGTTCGAGTCCATTTAGGCCCACCATATAACATATTCGGGGCCTTAGCTCAGCTGGGAGAGCGCCTGCTTTGCACGCAGGAGGTCAGCGGTTCGATCCCGCTAGGCTCCACCAATTGTTCCTTGAAAACTAGATAATATGAGAAATAACCAAGTAATAACCGAGAATCGCCACTTTATGGATGAATCCATTTAAGTAGTTTTAAAAATAAACCTTATTTTAGGTTAAGTTAGTAAGG
>NZ_NAZB01000064.1:0-17157 GCF_003055045.1 Heyndrickxia sporothermodurans | reverse complement strand
TCTTTTACGACTTGTAATTTGAAATCTTTTGAGTGTTTTGTTCGTTTCATTATGTCAGCCTCCTTGGTACATTAAGTAGTATAATATTTATTACTCTTACTGTCCAAGTTCATTTAGGGGCTATAGAGATCTTTTGTTGTAATTGCATAATACAATACATTCTTATCCTCAGAATATCCAATAACATTGGTATCTCGAGTAAGAGCTGAAACTACATATGAATCATCATTTGTTAAATCATATTCGAAGCTTGGAGATGTAGCACCGGCATAACCACAAAGTCTAATTTTATCTTCAGCCTTTTTATATACTGTCAATGCATTACATTTTTCGAATTTGCCAATCTCTTCAGCTAACATTGTTGCAGGACGTTGGTAAATGTAATCCCCCATTAATGGTTCCATGGCAGTTTCTAAGAAATTTTCCCAATCCGTTATCGTACCCATATGAAGATATGAAAGTAGGTTTAACGTGTAATCTTGATATACAGTAAAATCTTGGGCGGCAATAGCATTATCATGAATATCTTCCTTCATTGGTACAAGTTTTATTCCTTCACCTAACCGATCGCTTAAGTACCCTTTTATTTTCTTATAAGCTTTGGGAGCCTGAGCTAATACGAGTTCTTCGGTCCATATCCGTGCAGCTTGTACATCATATATAAAGGCCCATATAAATGGATGAATTGATTCAATCTTTTCACGTTGGGATCTTCCTAAGTCTTCATTAATCACCTGATATACTATGTCAATTGTATAATCTGGATTACGGTGTTTTTCTTCTATATACTTTTTGTATCTCCTATCAAGATCCTTACGAATATGTTCCTCATAAATTTGCTTTATATCCGAATCAAGAAAAGCTATAACATATTTACCTTCTTTTATTGCTGTTCGAAACTCTTGATATGTAGGAGTACATTTATCCTCTGCCCAATAAGTCCCTACATTGTCATTCAAAAGCAAAATAAAGATATCAGATTCCATCACCTTTTGCAGGCATGTTTTCATGAAATCTGTTTGCCATGGGTAAAAATTGTCTTCGAATAATAATGGGCTATGCCCAGCTTCTTCTAGTTCCCGTTTTAAATCAGATCGAAATGGGACTAGCTTTCTATCGTAGGCAGAACTGATAAATATTCGAGCTGGATTTGGCATAATATTCCCTCCTCACAAAAAAATATAGCACATAAATAGTAAATATGAGAGGAATTTTCACAAAATAAAGATAGTGTTTGGATCCTTGTGACCCCCAATTGCACTTTTTATTTGAAAATAGTAAAGTTTATAATGTTCAAAATTTACTATCGTTTGATAAAAAGCGTTTACACATGGTATAAGTGTAAAAGAATTAGGAACATTTTTTGCTTTTTAATTTTGGGATGAGAGTTTGAACGGGTATCCCATTTTGGAAGGATTGATTTATTATGACAGACAATTTTTGGCGTGAATTACCACGGCCATTTTTTATACTTGCACCAATGGAAGATGTGACGGATGTTGTTTTTCGCCATGTCGTGAGTAAAGCAGCTAGACCGGATGTGTTTTTTACGGAGTTTACAAATACGGTGAGTTATTGTCATCCAGAAGGGCAGCAGAGTGTGCGTGGGCGTTTGACGTTTACAGAGGATGAGCAACCAATGGTGGCACATATTTGGGGAGATCAGCCCGAATATTTTCGGCAAACGAGTATTGGTGTCGCGAAACTTGGCTTTAAGGGTGTGGACATCAATATGGGCTGTCCTGTGCATAATGTGGCAGCAAAGGGGAAAGGAAGCGGCCTGATCCTGCGTCCAGAAGTCGCTGCGGATATCATACAAGCTGCAAAAGCAGGGGGATTGCCTGTAAGTGTGAAGACAAGGCTTGGTTACACGTATGTAGACGAATGGCGGGACTGGCTAACTCACATATTGAAACAAGACATCGCTAATCTTTCTATTCATCTGCGTACAAGAAAGGAAATGAGCAAAGTAGATGCTCATTGGGAGCTGATTCCGGAAATTAAGAAACTTCGTGATGAAGTCGCACCAGATACACTTTTGACGATCAATGGAGATATTCCTGACCGTCAAACGGGCTTGAAGCTTGTTGAACAATATGGTGTGGACGGGGTAATGATCGGACGTGGAATTTTTACAAATCCATTTGCCTTTGAAAAAGAACCGAAAGAACATAGTAGTGAGGAATTGCTGGATCTCTTACGATTGCAGCTTGATCTTCATGATAAATATTCAGAGGAATTTGAGCCGCGTCCATTCAAACACCTCCTTCGCTTTTTTAAGATATATGTGAAAGGGTTTCGCGGGGCGAGTGAATTAAGAAATCAATTGATGAGTACAAAGTCAACAGATGAAGTGCGTGCAATGCTTGATAATATTGAGTTTGATAGGACCGGGGAACTGGAGAATGATGTGACCCAAAAAAGTTAGTGTTTATATTGCAGCTTATTGGCTGGTATGAGTTCGGTATTTAACTGGACTCATACCGGCCAATTTTTGTTTTATTCGTTTGTTTCGTATAGTGTGGACGTATACTTGCAAATTTTTTATATCATTCAAAAGTACTACATTAAGAATTTATGGTGTTAGCAATTGGTGAATTATTACTATTTTCCGAATAATGACAAATAAGTAGAAATCCTCAAGCTTTTGTTGGATTCTACAATTATAATAAATTATGTAAGTGGACAATAAAAGTAAGAAAAAATCCCTCCCGCATCGACATGGTAGGTAAGCGGTAACAAATCACCTTAAAGAGAAAAATATTGCAAAAAATAGTATAATAAATGGGGAGGAATGAGTGAATAATGAAAAAACATTTGAATAAGAAAAAGAGGAACCCCTTGAGTAAAGCTATCAAATTGACTTTGTCTGCGTTGGCGTTGTCCGCCACTTTGGTAGGGGGCGCCGCGGTGCCTACACAAGCTTGGGTGAATCCGGGGTATCACTACCAGTATCCAGCGGAAGGTGGAGAATGGAGGTACGGGTTCGTAAACGCAGGGCTCCGGTCTGAGTATAACCACCCTACCAAAGTTC
Organism: Heyndrickxia sporothermodurans; assembly: GCF_003055045.1. Classification (NCBI taxonomy): domain Bacteria; kingdom Bacillati; phylum Bacillota; class Bacilli; order Caryophanales; family Bacillaceae; genus Heyndrickxia; species Heyndrickxia sporothermodurans. Next base: position 14,123 of record NZ_NAZB01000064.1, on the reverse strand, counting down.
ACGGCTCGACGGTACAACGGCTCATTGACGGCAAAGTGGCAAGTACTAACAGGAGCTTAGACACGGCAAAGGGGAAATTCTCTTATGCCTATGTCGGAACTATAAACTCACCAGGTCTGAAGGGTCGTTACTACTACCGTACCAACTAATCCAGGCGATACAGGTTATGGTCGCCGGCGCACTGTTTACTAGGCTTGCGCCGCTGGCTACAATCATCGCCGACCTTTATGATCAATCTTTTCCGGAGGATATTGGTTCGAGAAAGTTAAATCTTTATTCTCTACTTTGATTTCCACATAATCATAATAGGTCATTAGGTTGGTACATGTCAAATTAGCTTGTCTTACCGCTACCTACCATGTCGGTGTGGGATGTTTTTTTAGAAGTAAGATATTTGCCAGTTAGAAATTTAAATCGCGATGCTTGTAATACTTCAAAAGCTATGAGGGTGCATAGGTTTGTACCCAGTTTTTGAGGGCACAGAATTTAAATATCCGAGGTTTTCATTATAGAGTTTTCAGATGATGCTGTTTAGGGATGTGTTAGTGAATTGGAAGTGAGATCTTTTGATGCACTGCCAATGCACCGTACCAAATAAACTGAGCATATCTTGTAAATCAAGTGGGAAGATAAGATAAAAACATTTTTAATTTCACAAAACCGAGAATTTATAAATTTTTCCTAATTCAGTTATAAAAATAATGGAAAAGTAAATAAAGGAGGAGCAAGAGATAAAAATCCGGACAAGTTGTAAGCTTGAAGAGTAATAATATGGGCAAAAACAGATAAATAGATTAGGAGGAATGAAATAAATGATAAAACTTTTATGCAGGCAACAGAGGAAACCCTCGATTCTAACTATCAAAGCAACGTTCACTGCATTGGCGATGTCCTCTATGTATGTTGAATTTGTTAGGTGGTGCAGATGTTGATAGAAGCGCAGGGCATTTCAGTAGCAATTGGTGGGAGGCCGGTGCTTGCCGGAGAGACTGTTCGTTGCACGCCTGGAACCATGACAGCTTTAGTTGGTCCGAGCGGATGTGGAAAGACCACACTTTTACACTGCCTCGGGCTACTGCTCCCAGTAGATAATGGGCGAATCTTGATCAATGGAGACGATGTCACAAAGTATAGCACTGCGGCACGGCGTCGATTTTGGCGTGATCATGCGGCTTTTGTACTTCAAGATTACGGCATTATGGATGAGGAGTCGATTGCCTTCAATGTAACCATGCAAGCGAGCATCCTAGGCCGAAGTGTCAAGGGAAATCGAGAACGGCTAGCACAGGTGCTCGAGCAGACAGGTCTCCAGGGTCGGGAAGATGAGTTGGCTAGCCACTTGAGTGGGGGCGAGAAGCAGAGACTTGCGCTTGCTCGTGCCATTTACAAGGATGCTGCGATTCTGTTCGTCGATGAGCCCACTGCCTCGCTCGACGCAACCAACCGGAGGAAGGTCATCAATCTATTTGCAGAATTTGCGGCACGAGGTCGTACGGTCATTGTGTCTACGCACGATTCCGAGATGATTAATGCATGTGGCGCCCAGCATAAGATGGGTTCTAGCAGCTCGTCTAACCACTCTTCAACAAGTGATTCCGTTATAACAGGAGGTTCCTCATGAAGTCAACTACTAAGATCATTATTGTTGTTGCAGTTTGCTTACTGCTAGTAGTGGGAGCATTTGCACTTTTAAACGGCTGGTTTTCAGTATCAAGAGATACGCACCCGCCGTGCGAACAGCTGCCAACTGTAGCTGAAGCCAATAAGGCTCTAGCAAGTCACCAAGACCTCGTAAAGGAGATTGAATCCGTGGGTGATGACATTGCGGTGGAAGTCGGAAAGCCGTGTGCTGATGACCTGGACCGAGGACTAATTATAGTGAGCTATAGCTCTAAATCCGAGCGTGATGCCATCTCTGACTTGCTTAGCCGACGAAATGGATTTGGGGCTCCCGTGCATTTGGTGAAGCGCTAACATGAATTTACTTACAGTCGTATTAGCAAGAACGTTGTCTGCCGGTCATGGGCAAGGCTGGCTCTCCGACTAAGTCAAGCCGCACCTAGTGCCGACTAGCTACATCAAGTACAACTGTTCATCAAAGTGTCTTTACGGATGGTTGGTGAGCAGTGACATATTAGTTGAAACATAAGAATATTGACAAAAAAATTGTATGAAATAAGGAGGAATGAAATAAATGATAATACATTACCTGCTAATCCGAGCGATTACACTGGATTCCGCCGATACCAGTTGCAGTCGACGGGGCTTAGCATGGCAAGTACTAGATAGTTCTTGGAGGTCATCTTGTGTATAAGCGTATCATAGTGGCTGTCGCGTGCGCATTATTTTTTCTGCTTGCGCTGCTGGCGGTAATTATCACTGACCTATATGATCGAGACTTTCCACGGGCTATTGGTGCAGAGAGCAGACTTAGTCTCGACTTCAGTGATTCTAGTTTTTCCGTCACTGAAGCGTTTGCGAAGCTGGAGGAACTCGATAAGCGCTGGGATCTTGGTCTGGTCAAGATTGCACCGGATCTTGCCCGTGATGGGGATGGTAAGATTTTTGTAAAACTTAATGATGGAGATTTACCCTCCAAATTTAATTGGTTCGGTGGGGATGATGTTGGTAAGATCGTCAGCAAGGACCGACTTGCCAACTCCTATCCTGATGGGTTCTATCTCGTGACTGGCAAAAAAGCTCATTTAGATGAGTTTGTAGACAAGCTGAAAAGTGTAGGTGTGGATGTTGGTCGCGGTGATGCTTCAATTTTTGACAGCCTTAAATTCGTAGTGCAGGAAAAAGGGTTTGCTGCTGCGGTACTCGCTTCGTTTGCGTTGATTGTGACTTTGGCGTTATTCTGGTTGTCACTAAGGGCCCGGAGCCGTGCCCTTCGAGTTCTCGGCGGGTGTCCGACCTTACGAATCCAGGCGCAGGACCTAGCAGGGTTCGGGGGAGCACTGCTTGTTTCGGCGGGAGTCGTAGCGATTGTTTCAGCGGGCTATGTTGGTGTGTTTCATGGATGGATGTACGTCGGTACCTTCCTCAAGGTGCTGATCAGTCTGCAGGTCGCTGTCATCTTCGTATCTTTGCTTGCTGCGCTTGTCATGTCAGCTTCTGCTTGGCCGAGCGCAACCATGCTCGCCACTCGACAACCAGCGGTAAAGAGTCTACGTTTGGCGGCGATCGTGATCCAGGCGTTAACATTCCTCCTGGTGGTGGCAGCGGCTGGACCTGCTTGGTCCGCGTACAAACACTCATCCGCTATGGCTGCTGAAATGGCGCAGTGGAAACAACTCGCAGACCAGGTCGCAATTGTGTTTGCAACAGAAGTCGGCGAGATGGAAAAAATTGAACCGCAAATTGGTGAACTGGTGAAGGATGCGGAATCACATGATGAGGTCGCACTTTCCTACACTTACACTCAAGAAATGCAAATGCCGGTTGATTTTGGAAAGTACTCGGCTATCTCTTACGTGAACCAGAGTTGGCTCGATCTTGTAACAAAGGGTGCGCCGAAGCCAGCTGTTGAATCCGTGCCTTACGACAGTATTCCAAAAGGGATTGTCAAAATGGTTCGAGAAGACGCAGAGATTTTATGGAGGAAAGGGTTTTCAGAGAAGTTGTTCGAACAGTTACAATTTATGAAGCCAGTAGACGGCTTCCGGCTGCCAGTGGCCCAAGGAGGAGGGGGCAATAGGCTTCACTTTGCAGACGATGTCTTGCTCGTCGTCGTTCCTTCGCTCTATGAAATTTATAATGATTCTGCATTAACATCTATGGCCTCGACTAGCAATGTCGTGTTCAACGGTGTGACTGCCACTCAGCAATTGCTAAAGCGACACGGCCTTAACGTGCAGGCACTACGCGATCGTGGCATCAATGGTGAACTGAAAGTTGTCTACATAGCCGAAGATGGGATTCTCCTCGCTCAGTACGCAGCGTACATTGTGTGGTTGCTGAATCTTGCGCTAGTTGCATTAGTTGTTGCTTTCACTGTCGCCGCTGCGATTAGTGCGTTGATCACTGCACTGTTGCAGGCGAAGCGTGATTTCCCACTACGGGTGGCAGGCCGGTCATGGATCCATATCGTCCAGATCCGTGTGGCCAAGGAATTGCTTGTTGGGGTCGGTCTCGTGTGCGTTGTTGTCTTGCTCCAAAAGCCGGATGAGTTGTGGGCCGTACTCGTGGCCGCAGCGTACGGGTTGCTTGTTGTGCCGCTGAGCCATCTGTTTGCTACACGTTGGTGTTTCAATGGCGTCAGTAGACGTCGAATTTGATTGAAGCTTTAGGGTGTTTTTAGTATCAATTGGTGGTAGGCCTTTTAACGATAGGAATTGGTAATATCCTGAGGTACTTTCCTCAACAATAGTATTAGGAAATGTTACGATGATTTCTAATTCTAAAAAAATCTAAGTAAAGAGTATTTATGAAGTGAAAAATATTCGCACAACTAGTCGGTTACAATTTAAGATGATTACTTTTTTATTTGAACAGTCATGATTACAAAGAGAAATGGACTATCCTTTTTATATGGATGGTCCATTTTTCTTATGATAATATCAATTTATTTCTTTTTAATAAAATTATTTAGTGCAATTTTCGGAACGTTCTTCTGGAGGTTAGGTGCTACAAAGTGAATGTATCACAATTTGTTCATAATTTTCTAGGAACTAGGGTGCCCTTTTTCTTCATAAATTTATATTTCATATATGAAGGCAATTTTAAGTGAAGAAAGGGCAGGGATGAAAATGGCGAAATATAGAATGGTACGTACGGAATTTTGGAAGAATCCGATTGTTTTAGAAGAGATGACTCCGGAGGATAAATATTTTTACCTTTATCTGCTGACGAATCCGCATACGACGCAAATTGGAATCTATCGAATTACGAAGAAAGAAATGGCGTTTGATTTGGGCTATTCGATTGAGAGTGTGGATTCGTTAATGGAGCGTTTCGAGGAGCATCATCAGTTGATTCGTTACAATCCTGAAACAAGAGAACTGGCGATTAAGAACTGGGGAAAAGAGAATCTGCAAAAAGGCGGAAAACCGGTGATGGATTGTATTGTTTTCGAATTGAAAGAGGTTGAGGATCACTCGCTTATACAATATGTTTCGGAATACATACATAAAGAAGAGATCCGCAACTTATTTTTAGGAAGCTTGATGAAGGCAGAATACTTACTTCACGATACCATCATCCAGCCAGATCATTTGGAAAGTTTACGGCATAAGGAATTGATGAGAAGGATGATGGCGTTAAAGCGGACAGGTAAAAATATTGATTTGCTTACGTTTACGACCTTACCGGATCTCGAAAATTTTGGTGGAATGTCTTATCTTTCAGAGCTTTTATCGTATGCAGATCTTGAGAAATTTAATGAAACGGAGAAGCTTATTCTTGACTTGTGGAAGGAACGAGAAAAGAGAAACATCTTAACATTGGCAGCGATGAATGATTGGGAGATTGCGAAAGTCATTGCCGAATTGGATAAAATAAACCAAACGAAAATGGAGGATCATACCTCTTTACACCAAGCTTTGGTGAGAATCTTTGAAGCACCTTGGGAAGATCAATATCATTCAAAAGGTGTGACGACGGGGATCGAAAAGCTTGATCTCGTGACCGGAGGCTTTCAGAACGGAGAAGTGACGATCGTAGCGGGTAGGCCTTCGATGGGGAAAACCGATGTGATGCTTCATTTTGCAAAAATAGCCGGTTGGGCAGGATATCTGCCACTCGTCTTTTCCTTGGAAATGCCTGAAAAGCTCATCACCTCGCGATTAATGGCCTCGACCGGAGGATTTAACCGTGTCAAAATGCGGGATCCGAAACGAATGCTTAGTCAAAGCCAAAAGCAGAAATGGTCGGATGTTATTGGTAATCTTGATGAAACCAATATACAAATTTTTGACGGTGCAGGGCAAACCGTTGCCGAAATGAGAGCGAAAACAAGAAAGCTCATGCATGAATTCCCTTATAAGAAACCAATCGTTTTTATCGATTACTTAACATTGATTCAACCAAGTGAATTTTACGGGGGAAATCCCCATTTACAGGTAACGGAAATTTCAAAATCGCTCAAAACGATGGCGAAAGGTTTTGATTGCCCGGTCATCTGTTTGGCACAGCTCAATCGATCAGTCGAAACGAAAGCCAATAAACGACCGATGATGTCTGATATTCGTGAATCTGGCAGTGTCGAACAGGATGCCGATGTCATTTTATTTCTATATCGCGAAGCCTATTATGACAAGGATTCCGAGAATCACTCTCTTGAAATGATCGTATCGAAAAACAGGAATGGTCCAGTTGGAACAATTAAGGTGAATCACAATGAGCATACAGGTGCGATCGCGGACAAACACGAACAGAATACGACTTCCGGTGGCTGATAAAATTCTAAAAAATGGGGTGTTATCACATGTTGGTGAGAGAGATGTATGAGTATAGTTTGCTTTATGAGGATTCTACACTGGCTCATTCCCTATATCATTTATTAGCAGAAAAGAAAATTTCATTGGATGATGATATGTCCAAAATAGACATAAAGCAAGCAAATCATGAAAAAATAGCAGAATTAGTGAAAAAGAATGTATTGGGGATTCGTAAAATTGGCATCTACTCCTTGAAGATGGACAAGAAGAACTTTGTCTTTATTTATGCAAGTAGCGAGGAAGAGGCAATACAATTCTATCGTAAATCATTTCATAAGAACCCATTGAATTGTCATGAATATTTGCTAGATTTTGAGCTTAGTAGGGGGAATGATGTGATTTCGTTTCGGGAGATGAGGAAGGAGTTTGAGCGGTTTCCGACGGTGGCGGGGTATTATGTGAAGGGGGAATCAACTCGACTGGCATAATTAGGTAAGTTTTTCGGGATGTGGTCGGATGTTTCATATTAAATGAAATAAATGTCAGTCTAGAATATTGAGTTAAGGAAATTGCAATTATTCCAGCGGTGAATTCCGGATCAATGAAGAAAGCGTAATCCCTAATCAAGGAATATGCTTATTTTTTTGCCTTTATATAAATTTTATAGTTTTGAAAAACTTCTTTTCACATCAAATAAACGTTGCACAATGCTTTAAGTGTGTATATAATGTTTATATAGTATATATACATTATATGAAGAATGAGGATTTGAATTCAGTTAGAACTCATAACATGAATCTAGCAAATACCATTAGTATATTTTTAATTATTTCAAGTACGCTTCCAAAAAATAAGAAAGAAGGATAGGCATGCAAATAATTATTTCTAACAGTTCAAAGGAGCCGATTTATGAACAAATTACGAATCAAATTAAATCGTTAATTTTAGCAGGTGAACTTCAGGAGGGCACGTCTTTACCTTCTATGCGTAATCTCGCAAAGGATTTACAAATTAGTGTAATCACGACGAAACGTGCCTATGAAGAATTGGAGAAGGCGGGCTTTATCTATTCCATTGTCGGAAAAGGTTCATTTGTCGCAGAGCAAAATATAGAGGTTATAAAAGAGAAGAAGCTGAAGGTCATTGAAGAGCAGTTGAGTGCAGTCATAACGAATAGCAGGGAAATCGGTCTGTCACTTGATGAGCTCCAGCAATTATTGAAGATTTTATACGAGGAGTGAAATGAATGGAAAATGTGGTGGAATTAAAGAATGTAACGAAAACATTCAAAGATTTTTCCGTTAAAAATATTAATCTACAGGTGAAGCAAGGCTTTGTAACGGGCTTCATTGGAGCGAATGGAGCTGGTAAGTCGACAACGATAAAAATGATGATGAATCTATTAAAGCCGGATGCCGGGGAGGTTAGGCTTTTCGGATTGGATTACAAGAAACATGAAAAGGAGATTAAGGAGCGCATTGGGTTTGTATACGATGGCAATGTATTTTTTGAAGGGCTGAACTTAAAAGATATAAAGCGCATTATTTCACCAGCTTACAAACACTGGGATAATACATTATTTTATCAATATATTGAGCAATTCGAATTACCACTTAATAAAACGATGAAAACTTTCTCAAAAGGGATGCAAATGAAGGCATCATTGGCGATAGCTCTATCTCATCATGCAGAGCTAATCATTATGGATGAGCCAACAGCAGGCTTAGACCCTGTATTTAGACGAGAGTTGCTGAATCTTTTACAAGAATTAATGGTTGATGATCATCGTACCATTTTCTTCTCTACACACATTACAACTGATTTAGATCGTATTGCAGATTATATTGCTTTTATACAGAGAGGGAAATTAGTATTTAATAAGTCCATTCATGATGTAGCTGAAGACTATGCGCTCGTTAAAGGAGGAATAGAACTTCTAGATAGAGACACGGAAAAGGCGTTTGTTCATGTTCATCGTGCCTCAACTGGATTCGAAGCATTAACGGATAATATAAAAGCAGTGAAAAATATTTTCGGGGACTCGGTTGTCATTGAACAAGCATCACTGGAAGATATCATGTATTACTCCAATCAAAGGAGGCATACAGCATGTTCAATTTAATCAGACGTGATGTCATATTACAGAAAAGGCAGCTATTAATCTTTATTCCTTTTATCCTATTCTTTATCATTATGGACGCTCATCCAGCTTTGACTTTTCTCGTTGCCAGTATTTTTATTCCCTTTAACACATATGCTTACGATGAAAAAGTTGAGACAAACATATTATTAAATTCCTTGCCTTATACACGTACGGAAATTATCGCATCCCGCTATGTTGGTGCTATCGTTTATATGGTGTTATCCATTGGGGTAACGAGTCTAGCATTATTTGTTTTCAATAAACCTTTTACGATGACTGATATTGCAATTGGCGGAGGCTTATTCTTAGTATTTGCTGCGTTTACCTTTCCATTATTTTATATATTTAAACCAGGCTATATTACAACGGTTGTAATCATTAGCTTTCTTCTTTTAGCAGGTATAGGACCGCCTATTGTGAGGTTTTTAGGGAAACATTTTACAGCAATTACTGATTTTATTCTCAATTTATCCATATCGTCTTTATATACGGGAGCGGCAGTTGTCATCATGACCCTCTATGCTGTTTCTTGGGTAGTAACCAATATCATTTACCAGCGCAAAGCATTTTAACTGACTTGCATAATTGGAACTAACTTTTAAAAACGTATCTCAAAGATTGTAAGAGTAAATGCGGCAACATCTTAAAGTGATATCTTTTAAACTACTGCATATGAGCTTTAAACGCTTATTTTTCAATGTTTGAAGGAAATCTGTCGAAACATGAAAGAATCCTTGTGTTTTATCCTAAAAGGCGCTTGACAATCAGAAAGCCGATTGTTAGTTTAAAGTTAACAAAACCCACAACGCCTCTTAACAATGCGGACCAATGTGGGTCATTTTTTTATACTAGCATGTAAGTTAATAGTTTAGAACGTGGATGCCCCGAAAGAAGAAATGATAGCCCGTTCAGTTACAGTGGAGCGAGTTTCGTTATTGACTTGTTTGGATTAAACTTATATGAAAATTTAAACAGATGAGTGGTCAGGAGCACTGGAGGTATAATAAATGTTATTCAAAAGAAAGCCGAAAATAAATGAGCAAACAATTAAAGAACTCGTGCAGAAACTGGAAACAACGTATATGAATAAGGATTTCGAACAATTGCAGGAAATGTTTCATCCGGACCATCGCGAAATCTCCTTTTTAAATCACTTTTCCCTCATGATGAATTTTCAAATCTACAATAGTACGTCCGAAATTCTCCACCTCGAAATACTGGATATGAATGAGGAGGAGGCAACTTTTACATATACGCGGAAGCATATGTATACATGTGTGAAGGAAGAGGATGAAAACGGAACAAACCCGAACAATATTTCAAGTTATTATGTACAAATTAAGGTAGAAGGTAAAACGATTTGGATCATGAAATATGCAAGATATAGTGAACTGTTTTTGGACCTAGATGGAAAAATTCTGCCGGGAGAAAAGGCGGTTGTACCTCCAGGGGCCGAATACTTTGACAATATGAAGCGTTTTATTGATGTCATTCAGTTGGAGCATTTAAAGCCGGCTACTTATCTTTTATACGGCGATAGTGAGTTCATCGGCTATTATCCCGAAAAGGAGCGTTATTCATATCGGACATCAGAAAAGCTTACTTTCGATTACTTTCTAGAGATGGAAGCTGCCTCGATTAAAGAGCATACAAAAAGCTTCATTGAGGGAAACACACTAGAGTATAGTGATATTCTAGAGGAAGAAGAGGATTACTCCATCATTGAAATAAAAACGGAGGGCAGTTCCGGATTGCAGCATGAATTGATCTTGAGCATGCTTGCCCCGGACGGCTTCATTATGGTACGTTTTCTGAAAACGAAAAACGCTCCAATTGAGGAGAAGTTGCGTCGGCAACTGATTAAACAGATGCAAATTGCTGCGACAAAGCTTGACGTTTCAGTTTGACCGGCCGTTATATTTTTATTGCCTTAGTTGAACGTGAAATGGATAATGAGTAAACTCATTATGGAGGAAATTCTCCTTTTTTGTAGAAAGAGAATGGTAGGAAAGTAAAGGACAAAACCCTATGAGGTGAGATAGAATGTTTGAACAAATTGATCAGAAAAAGGCTCTTCTTGATGCAAGTCGACCTTTACCAAAGTATACATTAAGTAGTTTACGCGAAAAGTTATTGCTTGAATGGACATATAACACAAATGCAATCGAAGGGAACACCTTAACTATAAATGAAACGAAAATAGTTCTTGAAGGGATTACAGTTGGTGGGAAAACGATGCGTGAACACTTAGAAGTAATTAATCATCGTAATGCGATTTTTTATGTAGAAGAAATTGTCCAAAATAAAGAACCCTTTTCAGAATGGCAGATTAAAAATTTGCATCGACTTCTATTAAAAGGCATCGATGATGAATATGCGGGTGTATATCGAGATCAGCAAGTATTTATTTCAGGTGCAAAACATAGACCGCCAGCTCCATTCCTTATAAAGGATCAAATGGAGCAGCTTATAAATTGGTATGAACAAGAAGCGAAACAAATGCATCCGGTTACTCGTGGTGCAATGTTACACGCTATTTTTGTCGGAATACATCCTTTTATCGATGGGAATGGTCGTACTTCCCGTTTATTGTTAAATTTGGAACTCATGAAAGAGGGCTACCCACCTGTCGTTATCAAGGTAGAAAATCGCTTAAAATATTACGAAGCATTAGATAAAGCACATACCCAAAAGGATTATGATGATTTTATTCAGTTGGTCGCAAAAGAGGCGGAAGATTCGTTAGATTTATATTTAAGTGCAATATAAAAAATAGATTTAATAAATATATTACTAGAGGAAATGATGTGATTTCGTTTCGCGATATGAGGAAAGAATTTAATTGTTTTCCTGCTGTTGTGGGGTATTTTGTGAAGTAGTAGAAATTAGGGGGTGTTCGACTTTAATCATCTCGTTAGCAAATATACCTTACAAAAGTTTTTGTTTATATGGCGGGAAATTCAATACAGGCATGATGTAATATCGCCCTCAATCCTCTAAAAATTAATGAGGTGGTTATAAATGACTGCTGATGAAATCATGAAAGCAATTGAAGAAATGGATAATAGGGAACGGATTAAATTACTCAATATGTTATTTGATAATTATTTTGATAGCAGACCTCCTAATGAACAAATAATAAAAGAAAAAGAGGAAATATTTTGGGGTAAAGAAGATGAGTAAAACACAGCAGGCGTGGAGAGGGATGGACAGTAGAGTTAAATGGAAAGAGAAGACCTGTCGTTATAGTCGTTTTCCCGTTTAATCATGTGGTGAATTTGCATACTTAATTGTGACTTAAAATATCTCCAAGATTTAACCAGGAAATCGGTATTTCCATCTCTCCAATTTCGATTTTTCCAAAATTACCGTGGCAATCAGAACCTGCTGTAATTAACAAGCCGAGTTCTTTGCAAATGGACAGGCAATCTTCTGTGACTTCATGAGAATGCGTTGGATAATAGCACTCAATGCCATCAATCCCTAAATTAATTAATCTAGTTATTTCTCTCTTAAAATCGTTCCTTTCAGTAACATTTATTACTCTTCCAGGATGAGCAAGAATTGCCTTCCCGCCTGCACTGTGAATATGATTACATACCATGCTAACAGAGGGAAATTCAATGCAGTCAAATGATAGTTCATACTTTGAATAGAATGCAAAACCTGCTGTCAAGCTGCTGGTAATCCCCTTTTCCACAAAATAATGCAATGCCTTCCAACCACCGTTTTTTCGGTCATAATTATAATTTAAGTATTCCTCTAGAGATATGTTATTGTATTCCCTTTGCATCCTTTCTATGAGTCGCTCATCTAAAGACTCAAAAAGCAATCTGTTTTTTTTAGTAAATTCTCTAAACCTTTCATTATTTAAATCCATTCCATAACCCAATATATGCAGATTTTTCCCTCTATCTAATGCGTCCAGTTCTACACCAGATATTAACAATAGTTCTTTTTTATTATTTAGCTTTTGTATTTCTCTTGAACCTTCTAGCACATTGTGGTCAGTAATCGCTATTAAACCTAACCCTTTCTCTACTGCTTTAGCTATAATTTCTTCGGGAGACATCGTTCCATCGGAAAATATAGAGTGAATATGTAAATCAGCAATTTTATGATTCATTTTCATATCAGCTCCGTAACAAATTTATATAAATCAACATTCGCCATTGAGGATAATATTCCCTTCCTATGTAACAAAAGCAAGGAAGGCATCCTGACCGTTATCTTAACAAGGATGAGCAGAAAGCCGAAGTTTGGTGTTTGTGTCGGTCACAGTAAACAGGCACGATTTTACAGAATTACCCGAACGAGAAAGCCCACTCCTTTAGGGGTGGGATGAGAGAGAGGTCAGATACGAAGTGCCACAAAAACAGAAGTTTTTTTGGTCTTTAAAGTATCTGAAAAATATCGTAAAAACTTGGGCATGTCCCTTGTTTTTTTACATTCAAAATAATATAATCAAGGAAACGTATGTTCGCATAAGGGGTGTTCATGAATGGCAAAAACATCTTCACCAAGTTTCGTATTATCGTTAGAGTTAAAGAAAAACTCTCTTTTATTTTCGATAGCTTTTGATGAATTAGAAATTTGTCGGGTAATGTACAATACGGTATTGGGACAGTATTTGAAATTAGAAAAACAAATGAAACGAGAAAAACGTTATAAAAAACTTATTCGTCAATTGAAAGCTGTTTCGAAAAAATTAGAGAAAGATAAACAAATTAAAGCTTTGATGAAAGATAAAAAACAAATTCAAGATGCCTTAAAAACATTAAGAGAAAAATACCACCTAACGGAATATTCTTCTCATGTATGGGTGAAGCCGATTCGTGAACACTTCGGTAATAGAGTGAATGCAGCTGTTGCTCAAAAAATAGCGACAAGAGCCTGGAATACTTTTAGTAGAAAATTGTTTGGGAAAGCTAAAAAGGTTCGTTTCATTCGAAAGGATAAAATGGATAGTTTTGAAGGCAAAACCAACTCAACAGGGTGGAGATACATAGATGGATATATTGTATATAAAGATTTACAATCACCGTTAATCGTGAAAAAGAAAGACCAATACGCTTTAGAAATCATTCATCATTTAGAAAAGAAAACAGAGTTTTCTTATAAAGTAACATCTAAAGGTGAAACAAAATCCGCTCAGGATTTTTATCATGTTAAATATGTTCGTATCGTCAAGAAAGAAATTCGGGGAAAAGTGCGTTTATTTGCTGATCTAGTCATTGCTGGTTATCCACCGTCAAAAAACAGAAAACTTGGTAAAGGAAAAGTAGGTTTAGATATTGGTATCTCCACCGTCGCTGTTTCAGCTTTAACTAAAGTTTCATTGGTAAATTTAGCTGAGCAAGTAAAAGAAATATCCCGTGAAATTACGCTAACCCAAAGAAAGATGAACCGTTCAATGCGTGCCACAAATCCACAAAACTTTCATTTTGATGGGACCATCAAAAAGGGTAAGAAATACTGGGTGTTTTCAACCCGTTATAAAAAGCTTCGCGCGAAGTTAAAAGAGTTCCATCGGAAACAAGTGGTTATTCGAACAGTATCTCATCGAACATTAGCGAACGGACTGTTAGAATTAGGCGATA
>NZ_NAZB01000063.1:0-21098 GCF_003055045.1 Heyndrickxia sporothermodurans | reverse complement strand
ATAAAAGTTTTGACAAAACGGTTTGTTAACGAGGAGGACCATATATGAAACGGAGAAGCCGGCGGTCGATACCATTTAAAATAATAAGTACGGGTATACTAGCAGCACTATTAATTAGCGGCAGTAATTATAGTTTCGCAAATACAGAGAAAACTAGTAACCAAAGTAAGGTTAACGTTGAATCAATTGTTCAAAAAGGGCAGGAAATCCTAAGAGAACAAAAGCAAAAAACGAATCTTGGTGCTAAAAATAAACTAGGAATCACAAAGGCTGATATTAATAAAGCTACGAATAAACCATTTGCACCTAAAGATAAAGTGAGATTAATCGTTGAATTAACCGATGAGCCATTGGTGGACACAAAAACAAGTGTATTCGAAGAAAAGAAAAAACTAAAAACTCATGATCAAGTCATTAATCAAATAACGAAAAAACGAATTAAGACAAAACTAAGACATCAATTTGTTCGGGGATTTAATGGATTTAGTATTGAGACAGAGTTTCGAAATATGGAGACCATTAAGAAAATTGATGGTGTTGCAAATGTATCCATAGCAAAAACGTACTCTGAAGCAATGAAATCGTCAAAAAGTATAGTACAGGCCCAACAAGTTTGGGAAGAACTCGGGCTTAAAGGTGAAGGAATGCTTGTCGGTGTCGTCGATTCCGGAGTTGATTATCGCCATAAAGATATGGTGATGTCGGATGAAGGAAAGGAAAAAGCAAAGCTAACAAAAGAAAATATACAAAATAAGCTTGACGAAACCAAAGTAGATGACCGCTGGTATACCGATAAAGTACCGACTGGTTATGATTGGGCGGACAAAGATGATGATGTACTTCCATATGAAAGTTCACATGGCATGCATGTGTCCGGAACGATTGGGGCCAACGGTGATGAAGAAAATAATGGAGTCAAAGGAATTGCTCCAAATGTCCAAATTCTAGCAGAAAAAGTATTTTCAGATAATGGCGGGGGCGCATATGAGGATGATATTGTTGCCGGAATTAACCATGCGGTTGAAATGGGAGCAGATGTCATCAATTTAAGCTTAGGTTCAGATGGAGGCTTTGTTGGTGAAGAGGATGATACGGTGCAGAAAGCGATCCGACTTGCAACGAATAATGGTGTATTAGTTGTTGCTGCAGGTGGAAATGCCTATTACAGTACAAAAAATGACAAGCTTTCATCTTCGAAAAAACCATATGCGGAAAATCCGGATATTGGTATTTTAGGTTCTCCCGGTGTCAGTCCATTTGCGTTACAAGTAGCTTCATACGAAAATAATGTTGTTCATAAACCTAGTTTGAAGTTAACTACTGGAGACGAAATTGCTTTTTATGAACCAAGTTATTTAAAACTGAAAAAGGCAATGGAAAAAGGGAAAGAGTACCCACTCGTATTTGCGGGTAAAGGGAGCGCAAATGATTACAAAAATATTGATGTAAAAGATAAAATTGCTGTTGTACAACCGGATATTGATTTAGGAATCAATTCGCATCTCCAATTTAATGCTCAAGATAAAGGTGCTAAAGCGGTTATTATTGCACCAACTCCTAAATGGGGCGATTACAAGGAATCAGATTTCAGTCCGTATTCAATTCCAGCAGTTGTTACAAGTGTGAAAGATGGAAAGAAGCTGATTAATGAGCTGCAAAATGGTCAATCGGTTTCCGCACAACTTAGTGGAGGTTTGTGGGTTCAAAATCCAAACCATGATGAAATGTCTGATTTTTCTTCTATAGGTGCACCTCATACACTTGATTTTAAACCGGAAATTACGTCACCTGGTGGCGGAATCTATTCAACCGTTTTCGATAATCAATATGATGTATATAGTGGGACCTCAATGGCCACACCACATGTTGTTGGCGGGGCAACACTTGTTCTTCAATCCTTTTATGAAAAAGGTTTACCAAAAAGTATGAATACCGTTTTAAAAACAAAAACTGCTTTAATGAATACATCCAAGATCGAGTATGATCCAAACTCAAATAATAAGATTCCATATTCTCCTCGTAAACAAGGGGCAGGAATGATGCAAATTAAAAATGCTTTGCAAACACCAGTATTAATAGAAAATAAAGCAGCAAGTGCCGAAAGAAAAGGATCAGTTGCTTTGAAGGAAATAAAAAATCAAATGGCCCAATTTGATTTAAGTGTTGTACCCCTTTCAGAGAAGAAATCTGAAGATGTTGAGTATAATGTTTATTTGGATGTCTTAACTGATGATACAGAATATAAGGAATATGATCTAAATGGCGATGGCAAACCCGACCGATCTCATGACTATTTAACACTTTCAAGTAAACGTGTAAAAAATGCGGTTGGACTATTAAACGGGAAAGAGATTTCTTATAACAAACCAGTAAAGATAAAAATTAAAGATGGGAAGACGCAAAATGTACATGTCGATCTTATTTTACCAAAAAATTTACGGAAAAATAGTTTCGTTGAAGGATTTGTCCGTTTTGTACCTGTGAATAAAGACCTACCTGAATTATCCATGCCGTATATGGGCTTTTATGGCCAGTGGGATTCACTAAAGAATATTGATGCTCCAGCATGGGATAAAGATGTATTTTTAGGGTATACCGTATTATGGGATGAAATGAGTGAAATGCCATTAGGTTATGATGCCCAAACAGGGGAATTTAATATGAACCACATTGCATACTCACCAAATTCCGTATTATCTGGAGTGTATCCTTCCTTTACAGTATTTAGAAATTTGAAAGAAGTGAATCTTTCAGTTGAGAACAATGATGGAAAGAAAATCCGTCAATTAGGAAACTTTAGTGAATTTACACTTGATGGGTCTCCATGGAAATTTTCGAAGAACGTTATGGCGTATAATGATTTCTCAATATCAGGGGAAATGTATCCTTGGGATGCCACAGATGATCAAGGGAAAATTGTTCCGGATGGAGAATATCAATTAACGATTACAAGTACACTGGATTACAAAAATGCTAAACCGCAAAAGGTGAAAATGCCAGTTAAAATTGATTCAGTTGCCCCTACGATTGATAATATAAAAGTAGAGCCGGTTGATGGAAAATACAAAATTTCGTGGAACGCGAAAGACAATGAAGGCGGGAGCGGATATGATGGTGCGATCCTTTGGATAAATGGACAATATCAATCGATTCCCGAAGGTGCAACTTTGTACCTCTCAAAGATAGAGCCAAAAGGCATGGTCATTATTGGAATTGACTGGGCATTAAACGCCGGATTCAATGTATGGGGGGACCCAAGCTATATCATAAAGACATGTTAATTAACTATCTTGGTATATATGGTTCAAATGTTAATGAGGATGTTCCACTGCAAATCAATGGATTTGCTATTAAAAAAGTAGATTGGAACTTTAAAATTGTAGGGCCGGACGGAAAGATTGTCGACACTTTCGATGTAAAGCATCAAGCAGAAATTCACATGAATTGGAAGCCTAAGAAGGACTTACCGGACGGAACTTATTCCATTTATACGGAAGCTAGTGATGCTGATGGTTTTAAAGTGGAAGCAGAACCGACAAAATTTACGGTTAAGCAAAAGAAATAATAATGACAAATGAACGCCCTTCCCGGATTGGAGAGCGTTCATTATCAAAAGGAAACGGGGAATAGTGACCAGTTATATCAATGATAACCAAAATGAAAAATGAAAAAATCAATTTATCCGACGATAAAAACTTGCTTTTATCTTAAACCTCTGTTATTCTTAAGTAGAATTATTTTTGTTCGGTATGTATGGTAGAAAAAGTGAATAAAAGCTTATCGACTTGATATCTAATGAGCAAGGATAGTAATACATTGTGTGCATGACACACTAGGAGGAACTACACATGGTACAAGGTACAGTAAAATGGTTTAATAGTGAAAAAGGTTTTGGATTTATCGAACGTGAAGGTGGAGACGATGTATTCGTTCACTTCTCAGCGATTCAAGGCGAAGGCTTTAAAACATTAGAAGAAGGTCAAAAGGTTACTTTTGATATCGAGCAAGGTCAACGTGGAGACCAAGCTGCAAACGTTCAAAAAGCTTAATTAAAACAATTGAAAGTGAAGCTTTGCAATTGTAGAGCTTCACTTTTTTATTCTTTGGCTTTTTTCGAAAATGTTGTTTTTAATAGTCTTTCGCAAAAACAACCGTTCTTTAAACCACTTAAATTTCCATTCATAATTACCTCAATTGTATTTACAAGAAAATCATCTATCAATTTCAGAATTTTTCCATCAAGAATGTAGAATTTTGACTTTAAATAGCCTGATTCACACTGGCACGGTCAAGGAGCCGTTAGGACAAAAGAGAGGTAGGGCTTTTGTTGTTTTAGGTAATAGTAATCGATATTCGAATAGTTCATACTATTTCAAGGTTATATATAATTTAGTTATGAAAGGAAATGATCCTATTGGCAGCTACTCATACATTTTCCAAAGGGGAAGAATTAGCTAATTCTATTACACATGGGATCGGTGCACTTCTTAGTGTTGCTGGACTTGTTCTGTTAATTATCTTTTCAAGTCTTAATGGGAATGCGTGGCATATTATTAGTTTTACAATTTATGGAATCACGATGCTGTTCCTATATATGTCATCTACACTTGTGCATGCACTCTGTGAAGGAAAGGCGAAAGATGTTTTTGAGATATTTGATCACTCCGCTATTTACTTCTTTATTGCTGGTACCTATACACCTTATTTATTACTTATTGTTAAGGGGTGGCAAGGGTGGACGATATTTGGAATCGTTTGGGGATTAGCGATTTTGGGTACAATCTTTAAATGCTTTTTTGTAAAAAAGTATCTCTTTACATCGACTATTTTATATATAGTTATGGGTTGGGGGATTGTAACAATTTGGAAACCTATTTTGATGAATTTAAGTCAAACCGGGATCATTTTGTTAGTTGCAGGAGGATTAATATACACGATTGGTTCCATATTTTATATGTGGAGAGGATTTAAATACCATCATGCCATCTGGCACATCTTTGTTATGGCTGGATCGGCTTGTCACTTTTTCGGTATATTACTTTATTTATAACGAAATAATTCAAGCTAAAAGGGGATGTCTCATAAGTTTTAAGACTTATGGGATATCCCCTTTAAAATGTAGATTTGGATGATGGATTATTTTTTTGAAATTGTTTTCCACTCATATAAATCTTCAATTTGACAGTTCAATTCTTTTGAAATTGTCATGGCAGTATTTAAATTCATTACTTTTTTTGATAAATAGTCTTCAAGTTGACTTTTTGGAATTTTCGTATTTTGCTCTAATACTTCCAAATCCATATTATTTTGTAATAATAATGTGTTAAGGTTACTCTTTTTTGCCTTATAATTTGTCAAAACGAACACCTCACTTTTATTAAGTATACCATAGTTAGCTGGAAATAGAAAGGAATCATTACCAATCTGTAGAAATGAACGAGTTATGATATAATAATTATAAAGAAGGTGTAAAAATGAAGGGAAATTATAAATTTGCGAAAAATGAGTTAGTTAGAATATCAGCCACTAACGAACAAGTAACAGTTGTCAAAGCAAAATATATTACAAATATGAAGCGTAACTCTTATATTGTAAAAGAGCATCCGGCTACTTTTTATTTTGAAGAAGAATTAGAAAAACTTTAACTGATCAATTTATTGATCGAGGGGGGCACTCTCCCTCTCACAACAAAAAGAGAGTATCACATGAAATGATACCCCGAACAACCTTACTTTTCCACTTGCCTTTCACTATTTGACACAGGCGATTTATCCGTATTTGGCTTCCAATTTTTGAATCGATCTTTAAGATAATTTTTTAGAAAGTCACGTTTCCTTTTTCGCCTTTTATCACGATTTTTCATGGAAAGTCACCATCCTTCTACGTCCAATTTTTTCTATTTCTTTTATTATAACTCGAATAGAGATATAAATACATCGGACAAAAAATGGTTCTTCATGAAATGTTTGAAAACTTTCAATATGGAATACATTCCACCTAATTTTATCTTTACCGTATTGAGAAGCAATACAACCTTCCTTAAAAGATACTTCCATTAATCGTAAAATAATTTTTAGATAAGAGTAGTTGCAAATTTTTGTATTCCTTAAAATTATGTTATCATTTTTTTAAAATACAGATAATTGGAAGGATGATAAAGATGTCGCTAGAAAGTGTACAAGCCCATTTTAAGCAATGGAATCGTGAGAAGGATATAATGGAATTTGAAACATCCAGTGCAACTGTCGATCAAGCAGCGGAAACTATTGGTGTCATCCTGGCTAGAATCGCCAAAACTTTGTCATTTAAAGGTGAAGATGATGCAGCAATTCTTATCGTTACGGCTGGAGATGCCAAAATAGACAATAAGAAATTTCGCCAAACATTTGGCTATAAGGCTCGAATGCTTTCACCAGATGAGGTATTGGAACAAACTGGTCATAAAATCGGCGGTGTTTGCCCATTTGGTTTAAAAAATGATTTACAGGTGTTCTTAGATATTTCAATGAAACGGTTTGAAAGTGTTTTTCCAGCTTGCGGCAATGCGAATTCGGCAATTGAATTAACATTAGATGAATTGGATACTTATTCATCTGCAAAAGATTGGGTAGATGTATGCAAAGGGTGGGAAGAAGCAAAGCAAGAAGATGCAATCTTACATACAAGGATTTAAACAAAAACTGAACTAGAAAGTGATTTTCTAGTTCAGTTTTTGTTTTAGGAAATTTCGGAATAGTGGTATAGTTATAGAATAGTAGTAGATTTTAAAAGAAAAGAGGAACATGGGATGAATAAAGATTTTTATGTACATAATCGTAAACGTTTATATGAAAAATTAGATGAACAATCACTTCTTATTTTATTTGCAGGTAATGCCCCTCAGAAATCTGCTGATGAAGAGTATAAATTCGTTCCTAACCGTAATTTTTATTATTTAACAGGGATTGACGAGCCTAATGTTATTTTTCTTGCACAGAAAACAAACGAAAAGGTAGAAGAGTTTCTTTTTATTAAAAAAGCCGATCCAATTATGGAAAAATGGGTGGGAAAAACCATTTCTAACGATGAAGCTCAAGAACGTTCCGGAATTGAATCCATTCGTTATATCGATGAGTTTGAATCCTTTTTATCACGAACCTTATTTTCAATCACTGATTCCACTTTATTTCTAGATCTTGAAAGAAGGGAGTTAGATACTGTTACGACTAAAGCACAGCAATTTGCAGCAAAATGTCGTGTGAATTTCCCTTACGTACAAATAAAAAATGTCTATCCGGAAATTTGTGAACTACGTGTATTTAAACAACCAGAAGAAATTGAAAAGATTAAAAAAGCGATTGAAATTACGCAAAATGGAATAAAAAATTTAATGAATCATGCAAAAGCGGGGCTAAAAGAGTACCAGTTAGAGGCTTATTTTGATTTTACATTAAAATCAGAAGGTGTAAAGAGCCATGCGTTTAATACGATTGTTGCGAGCGGAAAAAACGGCACAGTCCTACACTATGAAAATAACGATGCAACAGTCGAAGATGGCAGTCTTGTGTTACTTGATTTAGGAGCACAGTATGACTATTATAGTGCAGATATTAGCTACACTTTTCCGGTAAATGGCAAATTCACAGATAAACAAAAAATGTATTATGATATCGTTCTAAAAGCTCTACGAGAAACAACTGAGTTGATTAAACCGGGTGTTCCATTTGCTAAGCTTAATGAACATACAAAGAAAGTTTTGGCGGAGGAATGTATTAAAGTTGGGTTGATCAAAGAAGAAAGTGAAATTAGCAAATATTACTATCACGGTGTCAGCCATTTTCTCGGACTAGATACCCATGATGTTGGCAGTTATAAAGATCTAATTATTCAACCCGGAATGGTGTTAACGGTTGAACCGGGATTATATATTGAGGAAGAAGAAATCGGCATACGGATTGAAGATGATGTGTTAGTAACAGAAGAGGGGAACGAAGTACTTTCCAAAGATATTTTCCGTTCTACAGAAGAAATAGAAGAGTTTATGAAGAAATAAATATTACAAAGTTCTCTCATTTCGTTTGATGTGAGGGAGCTTTTTTATTTGATATTCAACAACTGCGAAAAGAACGAACTGGAAACTTTTCATTCACGCTTCATCTAGTATAAAATAGTAGGACAGATTATTAGACGGTCCGTTTCAGAAAGGAGCGTAGCATATGGATAAAAAATTAAATTTGAAAACAATTAAAGAACGATGTGGAAATGTCTCCTACAAAAAAGGAGAAGCTTTTTTTCGTGCCAATAAAGTGAATTTTGACGTTTTGCAATCAGATCGGTGTGAAGCAACGGTTTCGGGAACAGAGAAATTCTATGTATTAATAGAAGTAGATGCGGATGGAACCCTCCATTCGACATGCAGCTGTCCAACACTCGCTTCTTTCAAACAGGACTGTCAGCATATTGCAGCTGTTCTACTTGCGATCTATGAGAATCAACACAGCGGGAGGAAAGAAATCTTATCTTCATTAGATAATAATTTATCGAGTGGTGTATTGAATTTATTTTCTGCTCAACCGAAACGGTCGAGTGCACATCAGCTGCATTTTGAAAATCGCCAAATCGTTCCTCTTGAGTTTATCTGCCATCCTATTAAAATGGATGACAAAAATTTTTTCGGAATGAAAATAAAAATTGACACATTTTATGTAGAAAAAATTCGTGATTTTCTTTTGATCATAAAAAATGGCCGTACAGGTTTAATATCTCCTACATTTACGTATGATCCGGCACTGTACTGTTTTAAAAATGATGCTGATGATGTACTTCAGCACTTAATTCGAGTGATTTTGGATGAAAAGATATATAATGATCAGGTTTATTCAATCAAGGATAACACGATTCTTATCCCTCCGTCATCGTGGGAAAGACTTTACCCCTTATTAATAAACACTCCGTTAATAAAATTGGAATACCGTGGACAGACCTATGACCAATTAGCAGTTGCCAATGAAAAACTTCCATTGCAATTTGAGCTGACTGAACGAGAGGGAAGCGGTTTTCTCCTTAAGGTTATTGGGTTAAATAATTTAATTATATTCAATGAGTATAACTTTGCTTTAGTTGATGGGAAATTATATCCGCTGAAAAGCGAGGAAAGTAAACGCATCTCGGATTTAAAACAAATGTTGGAAGACTCAAGAACAAATCAAATAACTTTTTCCGAGAATCAATTCCATTTATTTTTAGAAAAAGTTATGCCTAGTTTGAAAAAATTAGGGGATATTCGAATCAATGGAAATTTGGTCGAGCAACTAAAAAGGACCCCTTTGAAAGCAAAACTTTATTTGGATCGTATTAGAAACCGATTACTTGCGGGGCTGGAGTTTCACTATGAACATATGGTGATCAATCCGTTGGAAAATAGAAGTCAATTAGCGGGTACAATGATCATTAGGGATGAAGATAAAGAAGAAGAAATTTTACAATTGATGGAGGCGAGCTCTTTTACAAAAACTGACGAGGGTTATTTTTTACATAATGAAGAATTGGAATATGAATTTCTGTATCATACTTTACCGCAATTGCAAAAGCTTGTCCAAGTGTATGCAACAACTGCTGTGAGGAATCGAATTTCAAAAAAAAGCACACCAATGAAAATTCGTGTAAGACTAAAGAAAGAGCGTACAAATTGGTTGGAATTTTCGTTTGAAATGGATGGAATTCCCGAGCAGCAGATTCGGGATATTCTTCAGGCACTTGAGGAAAAGCGCAAATATTATCGTCTGCGGGATGGTTCATTATTATCGTTAGAAACGAGAGAAATGAAAGAAATTCACCGTTTTCTTCATGCTTTACCGGTGCAAAATGAAGATTGGGAAAAAAGTTTGGACATTCCGCTTGTAAAAGCTATTCCTTATCTTGATGGTGTAGAAGATCGTTCCATGTTTATGGTTGAAGAATCATTTCGAACATTTTTAGATACAATTAAACAACCTGAGAGAATGAAAGTTGAAGTTCCCGACATGTTAAAAGGTGTGTTGCGTGACTATCAAAAAGTCGGTTACAAATGGATGAAAACACTTGCTAGTTTTGGTTTTGGCGGGATTCTTGCAGATGATATGGGCCTTGGAAAAACAGTGCAAAGTATTGCTTTTATTTTATCCGTTTTACCTGAAGTTCGTAAAAATAAGACGCCTATTTTAATTATTTGTCCATCATCCGTTACTTATAATTGGTTAAGTGAATGCATGAAATTTGCCCCTGAGATACAGGCAGTTGTCGTTGATGGTAATAAAACAGAACGAAGTGCCATACTGAAGGATTTGAAGAATTTAGATGTATTGATTACCTCTTATCCTTTAATTCGCCGAGATGTTAAATGGTTTGAGAAGCAATTCTTTCATACTGTATTTTTTGATGAAGCACAAGCTTTTAAAAATCCAGTGACCCAAACAGCCCGCGCTGTAAAGAAAATTCAGGCGGATCATCGATTTGCATTGACAGGAACACCTGTAGAGAATTCATTAGAAGAGCTATGGTCCATCTTTCATATTGTGTTCCCTGAACTGTTTCGTGGACTAAAGGAATACAGTAATTTAACGAGAAAAACCATCTCACGTAGGATTCGTCCATTCCTACTTAGAAGGTTAAAATCAGATGTTCTTTCCGAGCTTCCGGAAAAAATAGAATCAACAGATTCTATCGAATTGCTTCCAGAGCAAAAGAAATTATATGCTGCATATTTAGCAAAACTACGACATGACACATTAAAGCATCTAGATAAGGACACCTTACGCAAAAACAAAATTAGAATCCTTGCGGGATTGACCCGGTTACGACAAATTTGTTGCCATCCGGCCCTATTTGTAGATGGTTACAAAGGGAGTTCAGCGAAATTTTTGCAGTTAATGCAAATTATTGAGGAAGCGAAAGAGTCAGGAAGAAGAGTATTGATTTTTTCACAATTTACGAAAATGCTTGAGCTTATCGGAAAAGAACTACTCATGCAGGGTCTGCCATTTTTTTACCTAGATGGACAAACACCTTCTGAGGAAAGAATTGAAATTTGCGATCGATTTAATCAAGGCGAACGTGATTTATTCCTAATTTCGTTAAAAGCAGGAGGTACGGGCCTTAATTTAACGGGTGCAGATACAGTTATTCTTTACGATACTTGGTGGAACCCAGCAGTTGAAGCACAAGCAGCAGATCGCGCCTACCGTATCGGTCAACAAAATACGGTCCAAGTCGTTAAACTAGTTGCCCGGGGAACGATTGAAGAAAAAATGAACGAGCTACAAGAAAGGAAGAAAAGTCTAATCGGAGAAATTATTAATGAAAAAGCATCTACAACACTAACTGAAGAGGATATTCGTGAAATTTTGTTGGTATAGTATAAATTTATTATGTAAACAAAAAAGAAGTGCAGCTATAACAAAGTTGCACTTTTTTTATGATTAATTTTTTAATGATAATTTTTATCAACATATTTCCCATAGTCAGGTACAGCAACTTCATCAAAATTACGAACCAATTTTGCTAATCCTTTTGATAAAGTTTCTCCAGAAACAGGTAAACCATGTCCTGTAATAGCTACATAAGGGTTTAATGATTGTAGTTTTATGACCGACTCTTTCGCCTCATTCCAATCAGTAGTTAAATATCTAGGCGGCCCACATATTTCCTCTTTTTGTGTAAAAACTTTAAGGATTGAATCTTGTTTTACCGAAATAAATGCATCTCCAGCAATAAGTGCTCGATCTTTTTCTCTAAACAAAGATACATGTCCTGGTGAATGCCCAGGGGTATGGATCCATTGAAAATCTGGCATGTGAGGTACCGTTCCATCAGCAGGGAGTTGATTCACTTTGCTACCTAAATTGATTGGTTCATTTGGAAAAATGGGAGACATTTTGGCAATCAGTCCACCTTCAACAGTAGGATCAGGTTCTGGATAACTTCTTTTTCCCGTAAGGTAGGGCAATTCTAATTCATGTGCATACACGGGAACATCCCAATGTTTAACTAGCTCAATAATGGACCCAACATGATCGAAATGACCGACCATGCGTCAATATTATCGCTTTAGGGCGACTATTTTCTCCAAATCGCTCATTTGTTATTGAAATAATTTCCTTTGCAGATCGAGGCATCCCAGCATCTACTAAAACAAAATGATCAGCGGTTCCCACTAAAATAATATTTACTATTTGGATTGTATGACAATATAGATCTGGTAATACTTCAATCCCCATACCACTTCCAATTGATGTAGCAGGGATAAACTTATAATCACTTCCGTAATTCATATCTTTTTCCACAATGGACAGCTCCTTACGTTTCTAAAGAATAGTATTTCTCTTATGGATAGCCTTCATTAAATTTTATTTCCAATTTGGTTCGTATTATTTTGAAATCTTCTAAAATTAAAAGGAATTTAGTTTTGTATGGAGAAATAGAACAATGATAGCCTTTTGAAAGGGAGCGAACTCAATGAGTGGAAAAGATATAGAAAATCTAAAAAAGTCCATGAAAGAAATGGTCAATGACTCAATAGAAAAATTGCAAAATTACTTAAGATTACCGACTGTTTCAGCCCAGCATAAAGCGATTCCTGAAACAGTCGAATATGTTGTTAATATGATTAAACAAATTGATGGGGAAGCAAAAGTTTTAAATGATCTTGGCGGGAATCCTGTCGTTTATGGATTTTTTAAGGCAAGTAAGCAGGGAGATTCAACGAAAACGCTTCTATTTTATAATCATTATGATGTTCAACCTCCAGAACCATTAAATGAATGGAATACAAAGCCGTTTGAACCAACGATCATTGACGGAAAGATATATGCACGTGGAGTAGCTGATAATAAAGGTGACCTCGTTGCACGGCTAACAGCTATCCGCATTTTACAAAATTCAGAAGGTGGTTTACCGTGTAATGTCAAATTTCTAATCGAAGGCGAAGAGGAAATCGGAAGTCCTCATTTGGCCCCTTATCTTGAGAAATATCGCGACTTATTCAAAGCAGATGCTTGTATATGGGAATTCGGTGGCAAGGATGTCAAAAATAGAATTAACATGGTAGCGGGAATAAAAGGAATGGCATATATGGAGCTAACAAGCATTGGAGCGGAAATTGATATGCATTCCTCGTTAGGTGCTTATGTTGATAATGCAGCATGGAGGCTTGTTCATGCATTAGGTACGATGAAAAATAATCAAAATGAAATCGTTGTCGATGGATTTTTTGACGGAATTGAAGAACCTACTGAAAGTGAGAAACAGATCGTTTCAACTTTGCCCTTTGATGAAGAAGCGATTAAGCGTATCTACGGGTTAAAGTTGCCACTAATCACATCGGCTAAAGGTGTTGATCCACGCATTGCTATGGTTTTTTATCCGACAATGACAATTTGCGGGTTAGAAAGTGGGTATACAGGTGAAGGGGCGAAGACAGTATTGCCCAAATCAGCAAAAGCAAAAATCGATTGTCGACTTGTTCCTGGACAAGATCCGAACCACATTTTTGAATCTGTCAAAAAACACTTAAAGAATTACGGATTTCAAGATATTGAAGTGAAGTTAATCAATGGGCAAAAAGCCTTCCGTTCGAACTATAACCACCCATTTATCGATCATGTCATTCAAACTGCGGAAGAAGTGTACGAAAATGAAGTTGTACTCGCTCCAAATGCAGCAGGTACAGGGCCAATGTACATTTTTGGAGAACAGTTAAAGCTTCCAATCGTTAGTACCGGCGTCGGTTGGGCAGAATCAAAAGCACATGCCCCAAATGAATCGATTCGCATACAGGATTTCGAGGACGGTATCGTACATATGGCACATATGTTAAACGGCTTTAATCATGCACTAGAACGGGAATAGGATGCCTAAGAAAGGGATGGGGAAATGAAAAGGATAAGTGTCATTGGCGCGGGAACGATGGGGAGAGGGATTGCCTATACAGCGGCAGTTTCAGGATTTACTACCATTTTAAATGATATAAGTGATGAAAACTTAACAAAGGCAAAAGATTACATTGAGAAAACTCTTGAAACAAGTGCAAAAAAAGGATTTATTTCTAAAACAACTTGTGAAGAAGCGATACAAAATATCAGCTACTTAAGCGATTTTTCGGAAAGTGTCAAAGAAGCTGATCTTGTCATTGAAGCAGTTTTTGAATTAATGGAATTAAAAATCGAGATGTTTAAAAAGTTGGATGCTGCTTGTCCCACTCATACAATTTTAGCTACGAATACGTCTACGATGAGTCCAACGGAAATAGCTGCACAAACTAGCAGACCGGATCAATGTGTAGCGATGCATTTTTTTAATCCGGTTCATAAAATGAAATTAATCGAAGTAGTAAGAGGATTAGATACATCCGATGATACAGTTGAAAAAGTGTTAGAAGTGGGACGGAAAATGGGAAAAGAGTGTGTGGAAGTAAATGAATTCCCTGGTTTTGTAACAAGCAGGATGAATTGCTTAATTGGCAATGAGGCAATGAACATGTTAATGGAGGGAGTTGCCTCAGCAGAAGATATTGACAAAGCAATTAAGCTTGGACTAAATCATCCGATGGGACCGCTTGAACTAGCTGATTTAGTCGGTCTTGATTCCAGGCTGAAAAATATGAACTATTTATACGAAACCCTAGGAGAAAAGTATCGGCCATCACCATTATTAACAAAATATGTGAAAGCAGGGCGGCTTGGAAAGAAGTCTGGTAGGGGATTTTATACGTATACTGAGTAAGTGGCCATTTAAAAAGGGGAACTAGTATGACAGATATACTGAATGAAACGAAAAGATGCCCTATTTGTGGAGGAAATAATCAATGTTGTAATTCTAAAGATGCAGCAAGTGGTTGTTGGTGTAGTGAAGAAGTATTTCCTAAAGAGATATTTGAACTTGTTCCGGTCGATTTATTCAAAAAAGCATGCATTTGCAAAAATTGTTTATCCGCTTTTGATAGATAAGTATGAATTATTAGACTTTTTACCCATGTTTATAATCGTTAATGCCCATTATAATGAAATAGTAACAAAATTTAGGTGAAGGAGGAGTTGTTTTAATGGCGACATTAAAATCAGGGGAAACCGCAACTCAAACAGGTACTTATGTTGAAGTAGGACATGGTGGGGGAAAAGTGAAAAAAGCACAGAGGGTGGAAGTGAAACAAGGCGATCAATTGCCGGAACTTAAACCTTACACAGTAGAAATCGAACATAAAGGTGAAAAGAAAACGAGAAACCGTCAACATCATTGGCATTTAGTAAAATAAACGTGAGCTTGCACAAAACAAAGTAGTTCCGTTTCGATGGAGAAACATATCAAATAGTATGCTAATTAGCAGACCAAATCGCTTATGATTTGGTCTCTTATTTTCCTCTAATATAGCGATTATAAGATATTACTACTTTAATTAGCAAGTAAAATCGCAACCTTAAAAACATCTTGACAATTGTTGTTGTCAACATGCTAATAGATAAGAAATGAAAGATAATCAAATAAGCGGAGGTTTTCCGGTTAGCCGGCGGAATAGAGCTCAGTTCGGGGTATTTAAGCGGAGGTTTTCCGATTAAGCAAAGCAAAATTACTCATTTTCACGTTTTTTGAGTTAATAGTCGGAATTTCTCCGGCTATTTAAGGTATTTTCATTGCTATTTTTTATTTAAGAGAAATTTCTCCGCCTATTTTTCAAACTCGATTTAGCGTCACACAAGAGCTTGGGAAAATCCCTAAGCTTTTGTGTGCAAATTATATTGTTATTCAATGCTATGACCTCTTATGTTATTTGTGCTGTGATTTTAAATTTTCTCCACGTTATGCTCTTACTTGATAAAATCTACATTGTAATCATTACTTGCGAAAAGAATTTTTTTGCTCTTGGTGGGAAAACACTTTGGGTAAGGATCCATGTCCAAATCCATTCACCTTTCTTTTTACCTATTCCACCGCTGATGATATCACCTACTGATATCATTTCATAAGGTAACCCCTTTATAAAATACGAAAGATTTGTATCTAGTGTGGTTGCAACGATAATAGGGCCGTTTAAATTCGTGACTTCAAATACGGATTCTATTTTTTCGGGAAATTTATCAATTTTTTGATGATGCTTTTTTATTTCCAATTGTGGATTCCAATCTTTGTGGTGAATACGTGGATATTGGTCTAAAAAGAGGCGATTTAATAAATGCTCACATTTTATGAGTTCTCCGCTAGATTCATCAATCATTTTATCAACTAATGGTTTAAATGAACAACCGTATTTTTTATCAAGCTCGTAGGTGAATTTTTTTAGTTCTACTAGGAATTGTTCGACTTCTTTTTCTTTAGGGGTAATTTTTATGCGGAAAGGATAAAAACTGAACAGAAATTCTTCCCAAAAAGTTGGTTCGCAGTTGTTCCAAGAGGAGGGACAATCATCTTCCAAATAGTCAGTTAAGTACTTGCCTAATATGGTAAGAAATTCATTGCGGGAATGACTAGTTGGTCTTTTTTGTTTGTATGCAATTAAATCGTCAATATAAAATTCAAATAATCCTCGATATCGTAAATTAAATTGAGAGCTAATGTGTATTTTTTTCATAAACTCCTTTCGTTCATCAACATCTGAAAAATGTTTCATCCGCACCCTAATTTGAGGAGCACAACAATCATCTTTCGGTTTACCGCTGCCACATTCACAATATACAAACTTCTTCATTATACAACACCTTTCTATAGATTTTAGTAGACTAGTAGTGGGGGAATACTAGCTGCCTATATTATAACAGAATATTTTAAATAAACAATATTCTGTTATAAATTTTCACTCAGGAGATTTCATCCAATAGTTTAGGCAGTTTTCGGTAGATATCAATAATGTCCTCTAGCTTCATCCTCACTAGTCCACTTGAAGATGGAGCGACAAAGTCAATCGTTCCTAGGACAACTGATTCATCTTGGCGTCCCCAAGGAATCGATTTCTTTTTACTATATTGTTGGTACACGCCTTTACCAACAAAGCAAACAATTTTCGGGCTGAATTTGGTTATTTTTTCCCTTAACATGATTCTACCATTTTCGTATTCTTCTTTCGTAATTTCATCGGCCGCTTTCGTTGGTCTTGAAACGATATTGGTCATACCATATCCTAGTTCAAGCAGCTTGTAATCTTCTGAAGCTTGAAATTTTCGTGGTGTTAGGCCTGCTTCAAATAATATTTTCCAAAATCGATTATTAGGATTAGCAAAATGATGGCCGGTCTCTCCTGAACGAATGCTAGGATTGAAGCCAACAAAAAGAATCGATAAATCATTTTGTAAATAGTCAGGAATTGGGTTCATGTTAACCTCCTGTTGTTATGTACTGTTAATATATTATACCCTATCCTGCTTTTGGATTAACTTTAGGGTGTAAATATCAGATAATTGACAATATTAAAATGAATAATATAATAAATTGTAATTAAATATTGTTAATTTAAGTATGTTGAATGCTTTTAAACATTAGGAACCAAGGAGGATCTTATATTAATAGACATTTAAAGTGGTTCGTTATACTATTGCTATTTTTCACACTGACGATATCTTGTCCACTCTCAATATTTGCTGAGCAAAAAACATATAAAATAGCAGGTGAAAGTTTACTGCCTCCTTTTTCGTATGAAAATGATCAAGGAAAATTGTCAGGATTAAATATTGAATTGATGAATAAAGTTGCAAAAGAAAACGGGGTCCATTTTACATACATTCCCATGGAGATGCCTGATGCAGAGCGAGCATTAAAGAACGGAGAGATTGATGCGATAGCGGGCATAACATATAGCACAGACAAAGATCGAGAATTTGATTTTTCCATTCCTTATTTTACTATGTCAAATTCATTAGTTCTTCCAGCAACCAATCAAAACAAAGTAAAAGGTATTGCGGATATAAGGGACTTACATGTTGTTTTGGAAAATAATTCTCCTGTACTTAGTACATTATTAAATATGAGAAATACGGATCTTACGTTAACGACAAATCAATATTCTGGTCTATTAACATTAATTCAAGACCGTGCAGATGTTTTTATCGGGAATAAATGGACGACCTCCTTCTTTTTAAAAAAATGGAACCAAGAACAGAACTACGTGATTCGTGATGAAGTAATTGAGCCAGCTGATTATACGATTGCTGTTAAGGAAGGAAATCACCAACTCCTTTCAATGATTAATAAATCGCTTACTGATTTAAAAGCTAAAGGGGAAGTAAATATTTTAATTGATGCATGGCTAAGACCCCAAAATGAGGATGTGATTGCTAAGTTAAAACAGTTTATCTATTTTTTAGTTTTTTTTATATCAATCGGAGTGCTCATTGTTTTCATTATTTACATATGGAATCAACGGTTAAAAAAAGCTGTAAATGCCCAAACGAGTAAGTTGCGACTGCTAAATGAAGATCTAAAAAGGCAACGTCAAAGTAATGCTGATAGTAATGCGTTTAAAGAACAAATTCTAAATAATATCGATACAGGAATTATAACTTTTGGACTGGACCGAACGATCTCTAGCTGCAATAAACGTGCATTAGAAATTCTCGAGATTACTAATCCGATAGATTTTAATCTAGAAGATTCTCCTATTTTCACCAAACTATTTGAAAATAACCCCTTTAAACAACTTTCTCAGCAGGGGGATGGGGCGACATATCATATATTAGAAACAAATGATGAAGGAGAAAGGAAAGTCATTTATTACTCGATGCATAAAATGTTTGATTCGATGAAAAACGAGATTGGATATTTACTATCCATAAATGATGAAACTGAAAAAAAGAAACTCGAGCAAAAATTAATAACACAAGAAAAACTTCATGCACTTGGACAGTTGGTTGCAGGTGTAGCCCATGAAATTCGGAATCCATTAACATCGATCAAAACGTTTATTGATCTTCTTCCCAGTAAATATGATCGGCCACAATTTCGTGAGGTACTTATGGAGCATTTACCTGTAGAGGTGAACAGATTAAATATGATCGTAACGGATTTAATTGAATATGCGCGTCCGCGACCTCCGAATATACAATCTTGTTCGGCAAATGAACTTACTTCCTTACTCGCTTTTTTACAAGTAACGATGAATAAAAATAATATCGAATTTGAACAGAACATAGAATCGGATCTCATTTTTTTCATCGATCCTCAGCAAATTCGTCAGGTCCTTCTTAATTTGTTACTAAATGCTGTTCATGCTGTTGAAAAGTCGAGTGAAAAGAAGATTAAAATCATAATGGAGAAAGAGAATGGTGAAATGGGGAGGATTTTGATTATTGATACAGGGAAAGGAATGAGCCAAGAAGAAATAAATCATATATTTGAACCATTCTATACTAGCAAGGAAAAAGGGGTAGGGTTAGGCCTAACATTATCTTATAATCTGATAAAAGAGAATAAGGGGGATATTCACGTTTCTAGCTTTCCTGCACAAGGGACGAAATTCACTGTAGTATTACCTTTGTTTATCGAAAAAAAGGTCGAAGCAACGCAAGACTAAGTTGGAATTCTATTTAGTATATTACTAGTTGTGTAGAGGAGGAAGACTGATAATGAAGCCCAAAGTTCTAGTCATTGATGATGAACAAGCGATTTGTACCTCGCTCAGCTTTGCCCTTGAAAATGATTATGAAGTAATGACTACCACGGATCCTGAAAAAGGATTAATGATAATGGATCAAAGTCGAGTTGATATTATTTTGTTAGATCTTCGTATTGGAAGCTATAACGGGCTGGAAGTACTTCAAAAAATAAAACAAAAAGATGCAACAGTGACTGTTATTATTATGACTGCTTATGCAACGATTGAAACATCGATCGAAGCCATTAAAAAAGGTGCTTATTATTATATTGAGAAACCGATCAATATCGAAGAGCTATCCTTGCTTTTACTAAGAGCTTCGGAGTTTTTGTTTATGTCTCAACAGGTTGAAACGCTTAATGAGGAGCTGGAGTTAAGACGGAATTCGGGGAACTTTATAGGGAATAGTAAGGCGATGAAACAAGTATTTTCAATGATTGAAAGAATAAAGGATATCGATTCCAGTGTCTTAATTACGGGCGAAAGTGGGTCGGGGAAAGAACTAGTTGCAAAACGTATTCATAACACCGGAAAACGGAAGAACGGACCATTAGAAATATTGAATTGTGCAGCCATTCCGGAAGCATTGCTTGAATCGGAATTATTTGGCTATGAAAAAGGAGCTTTTACCGGAGCAACTCAAAGTAAGGAGGGAAAGTGGGTAGCAGCGAATGGAGGTACATTATTCCTTGATGAAATCAGTGAAATGCCGCTTACACTTCAAGCTAAATTATTGCGTGTGATTCAAGAGCGTGAAGTGACCCCGTTAGGTTCGAATCGAAAAATTAATCTAGATGTGAGGATCATAAGTGCCGCAAATAAAAATATTGAGCAAATGATTACGGAAGGTACATTTCGGGAGGATCTATATTTTCGATTGAATGTAATACCTATAAGGACACCACCGTTAAGAGAGCGAATGGAAGATTTGCCGTTATTGATTGATTATTTTTTGAAAAAATATTGTCGGGAAATGAATAAAGAAAAGAAGTCATTGTCAACAAGTGCTCGAAGGCTTCTCTTAAACTACCAATATCCCGGAAATGTCCGTGAGTTAGGGAATATAATAGAATATGCTGTAGCTCTTTCTATTCATCAAGAAATTGACAAGGATGATTTACCACATTATGTTCAAGAACAAAAGAAAACAGCGTTTACATGTTCTGATAACAATGATGATATCATCCATATCCCACTCGGTCTTCCAATGAAGGAAATAGAAAAAAGAGTGATCGGTGAAACGCTTCGCTATTATGGAAACCACAGACAGAAAACCGCTCAGATTTTGCAAATTTCCGAGAGAAGTCTTCGGGATAAAATTAAACAATATGAAATTAATAATATATAAACATAAAAACGGCAAAATTTTCTGGATGCATCGGCAAATTTTGCCGTTATTAATTGCAAAGTTATTTGTTGTGAGTGTAAGCGTATACATTTTTTAACTACAGAAAGTTGGCATGGAAATTGCATTTATTATTTTACGTATAAAGACTTGTGGTAATAAGTC
>NZ_NAZB01000062.1:0-1803 GCF_003055045.1 Heyndrickxia sporothermodurans | reverse complement strand
TATAATAAGTTTTAGAAATTGCTTTTATTGTTCTTTGATAACTAAATAATTAAGATATTGCTATCTATGATGGAGGCAATGCTGCTCTCTCTTTATATTCATAAATAGCACAACCCGAATTGCTTGGATACTGGGGGATATCCCTGGATAATAGACATTGGAATGGATCCAACTGGGAATATGCTGTTTCCTCCTGTAGTTCGACTACGATTAAAGACTGTGACCCAGACAATGGTTGTACTGCAAACACACAAGCTGTATCGGTGTATTTCTATACCAATGTTAGTGGACATTGGGGCAGCTTTTAGAGACGCACCTTTTGAATACTCATACGCGAGGCTGTTGCCAGACCATTGTTTCTAGGGATATCCCGCAGTATCCAAGCTTATTCCATAATCAAATGAAAGGAGGTCCTTTCCGTGAATTTATTTGTAGGTATTGATGTAAGCTCTAAAAAACTTGATGTGTGTTTTCTGGACAGCGAAGACACACGTTTAAAAGAAACGACTTTTCCAAACGATATTCATGGAGCGAACCAGATTAAAGAAAATATCTTAGCTTATCATGGACAATCCCATTACGAAAAAATCATTGTCGGCATGGAATCCACCTCTGTGTATAGCTTTCACCCTGCGCATCTTTTAGATAACGATGCCGACTTAAAACGGATTGGGGTGGAAGTGGTGGTTCAAAATCCAAAGGCGATCCATCGGTTTAAAGGCTTATTTGAAGAAGATAAAACCGATAAAATTGATGCATTTCGGATTGCCGACTTTCTTCGGTTTGGGCGCTATAATAAAACCATCATCAAGGAAGAAAAGTATGTTGCCCTTCAGCGTTTAACGCGTTCTCGTTATCAGGTCATTCATCAATTGACCGAGTGTAAGCAGCATTTCCTTGAAAATCTCTATTACAAGTGCAATACATTGACCAATGAAGTAGATACTTCTGTTTTTGGTTCGACCATGATGGAGTTGTTCGCTGAATCCTTTTCGCTGGATGAGATCGCTCAGATGGAGCTGGAAGAGCTGGCTGAGTTCCTTCAAGAGAGAGGAAAAGGTCGCTTTCGTCAGCCAGAAAAAGTTGCGAAATCCATCCAAAAGGCGATTCGTGACTCCTACCGTTTAGGCAAGGTCGTACAGGACTCCGTTGATGTCGTATTGGCCACCTATGCCAAACTCATTCAAACACTTAAAAACCAGGTCAAAGAGTTAGAAAAAGGGATTGAGTCCCTATTTCACATTATTCCAGAAGGACAGTGCTTGAAAAGCGTGCCGGGTATTGGTCCGGTTTATGCGGCAGGGATTATCGCCGAAATCGGTCAAATTGATCGATTTGAAACACAAGCGCAAATAGCTAAATATGCCGGTCTCTTCTGGAAAAAATCGCAATCAGGCGACTATGAATCGGAACGAACACCACGAGTCATGTCGGGAAATCAGTATCTTCGTTATTACTTAGTTGAAGCTGCCAACTCGGTCCAACGAAATGAACCCGCCTATCGTGAATTTTACTTAAAGAAGTATAAAGAAGTTCCGAAATTTCAACACAAAAGAGCCCTTGTCATGACTGCAAGAAAATTAGTGCGTTTGGTGGATGTGCTACTACGCAATCACCAACTCTACACGCCAAAAAGGAGCGTGTAACTCAAAAGCAAATAGCTGCTTTTGAATCCTTTCAGCAAACCCGAACAAGCGTTCTTGTGATGGTGCGGGTTTAGTTCAGTGCGCCTTTTTTTCCTTTGAAAGTCCAAAATCAACTTTATTTTTTATGGATTTTCTCTTGACTTATTACCACAAGTCT
>NZ_NAZB01000061.1:0-27026 GCF_003055045.1 Heyndrickxia sporothermodurans | reverse complement strand
CATACCTTTGAAGAATTTTGTAAAAGATATACACTAGAACATGAAAGAATTCCACCAAAAACGCCAAATATGAATGCTCACATTGAGTCTTTTCATAGAATTTTTGAAGATGATTGTTTATCAAGATGGCAATTTGAAACGTATGCACAAGCCTATGAATCAGTCGCAGAGTTTATGGTGTTTTATAACGAAAGACGCATGCATTCTAGTATTTTAGACTTATCGCCAAATGAGTTTTATGAACAGCAACAATGTGAAAACGTGAAAATCAAAGAGGTACGGGTTTAATCGCCCCTTCCATTTTTTCTTCCTTTTGTCCCAAAAATTATTTCAGCCATTTCTGGAATGGAATCAAGGGCGACGATAGTCGGGCGAAGCCTTTACCCTTGAAGGAATGGAAGCAATGGCTATGATCTCAAAAGGACAAAAGGAAACGAAAAAGAATGTAATTTTAAGATAAAGTGAGATTAAGAGAAATACTGTCCAAAATTCGGGGGTTAATCCGAGATTATGTACTATGCTTCCACTATCCTATGGATCAAACATGGAGTAACACTAAGGTAGAAGCCTTTAAAGAGGAAATCGAATATGCTATAATTAATACAACAACACTATACACAGACTTCTTAGCCGATTTAATAGGAGGGATACAATATGACTGGGAGTAACAAGATGCGTTATAATGACGAAAACGTAATTCTCGTGGCCTCTGAACCATCAGGGCTAAGACGTAAACGTACACGTGACAGAATGAAAGATGTAAAAAATTCTAGCCAAGCTGTGTTAAAAACCTTAAATGAAATTAATGAAACATATACAAGAAAACCAGCAGGTTTTAGCAGAACATAAAGTGAAGAGCTCCGATGAATTATAAGTAGTTCCGTTTCAGTGGAGAAACATACCAAATAGTATGCTAATTAGCAGACCAAATCGCATATGATTTGGTCTCTTATATATCAACGATTATGAGACATTACTACTTTATTTAGAAAGTAAAATCGCAGCCTAAAAAACATCTTGACAATTGTTGTTGTCTACATGCTATTTGGTATGTCTTTTTACTTAAGTAGGTAATTGATGTCCTTTTTGAGCAACCAAAGAAAATCAAAATAGACGGATATTTTCCGGTTATACTGCAGAATAGAGCTCAAATCGTAGGATATAAGTGGAGTTTTTCCGCTTAAGCAAAGCAAATTTACTCATTTTCACGTTTTTCGAGTTAATAGTCGGAATCTTTCCGGCTATTTAAGGTATTTTCAGTGCTATTTTTTAAATTAAGGGGAATTTCTCCGCTTATTATCAAACTCGATTTAGCGTCTAATGAAATTGTACAAAACTGAATTACTCTTCTCTCATTTACTTGTATATTATCCTGTATTTTGTCAATATAACCCCATTGTTATATTTTTTTAGGTCCATTAGTTCTAATTGAATCCGTTTTTTACTCGAACCAAAAAGTGAAATACCTTCTCCAATCATGACAGGATTAACTTTTAGTATAAGAGTGTCGATCAATTCATGGTCAAGGAGTGAACCAGCCAGTTGACCACCACCACAAAGCCAAATTTTTTGATTCACTGTTTGTTTTAAAGCGTTGACAAACTCAATTGCGTTTTCTTTTACAAACCCCACTTCCTCATTCGACTCAATATTCAATTTACTCGAGAAAACATAGTGCTTAAGATCGGGATTTGCAAACTTTGCAAGTGGCCAAGGCTCTCCTGGTTTCATTCCATCCTTTAATCCGAGCTCGTATGATTTTCCTCCCATTAAAGCAATTCCATATTCTCTAATATCAGATAAAAAGTCAGGTCCGTGGTCACCTTCATAAAGAAAAATCGAATCATCCGCAATGTAATTTGGATCTGCGATATATCCATCGGCCGTAGTTGCCACATGATAAATCAATTCTGACATAATTTAGTCCCACCTTTAAAATAAATTTTCTAAATTATTTCTATTAAACTCTATTAATTTTCTCTAATTGTTATTCTTCTTCAACTTCTATTTGAAACTAAAATTTTGAATAAAGAATATCTTTCTTTTTTCATTACGTAAATTAAATTATTGAGAAATTAGTACAAAATTTTTTTAAGGAAATTTTAATAAAATTAAATTGTAGAAAGGCAACAACCGTTGACCTTTTCTGGTGATTTACCTATTCTTTTAACAATTACAAATCATAACTACATTTCCATCCGGGTCTTTTATGTTAAACCAAGCTGTATCGCCAACCGTCTCTATTTCTCTCACAATTTCAATGCCTTTGTCTTTAATATATTGATAGGCGTCATCAATATTTGGTGCGTAAAAATTAAAAATGGGACTTGAACTAATAGTATGGTTAAATTCAGGATCAAACGTATGGTCATCCAAAGTCAATGAAGTAGTTCCTTCCACGGGTATATTATAAACAGGCGAAACGACTCTATCTAAATCAACGTCCAGTCCTAACAAATCAGCGTACCATTTTGCTGAAACCTTTAAATTTGTAACATGAACAAATACACCATTCATTTGGTTTTTTATAGGCAATGTTTTTTCCATTCGGAAACCTCCTTTTTTATCTCTTGTATATTTCTAGATTGTTGTCGGTTGTTCCTTCTAATTACTTTAAAAAGGAGTGTGTATTTTGCAGATACTAGTATAGACCTAGAGAATACTGCCTCCCACTTCGGCAGCACATACACACAGCAAAAAAAGCAAATTTAATTATATAACAATCGTTGAATCTCCGATAAAGACCGAACTATAGCAACATTTTAATTAGTTAACGTGTTAGTTTGTGGAGAAAATGCTGTGTTTTTTATTTACAAAACCACGGTTCTTTGGTCTTGGCTCTATAGTTATTCATTGATGATTTTCGTAGAGATATGAGAATTCATAGGCGGATAATTTCCGGCTAATGTATATAGAGGAAGCTTAAGTAGCGGAGATAAGCGGAGAAATTCCGGTTAGCTGCTCTGAATAAGCAAAAATTCAATATTTACTTGTGTTGTGGAAGTTTTGCTTTGACACACGATTTAAAATCGGTTCACGAGCATCTTCTTTCATTGAAGCAAACTGCTCTGCCTTTGCTAATACTTCCTCTTTTGTGCTCTCTAATACACAGTCAAAACGACGTAATACTGCTAATGGTAAAACGATTTTACCGTAGTCTTCTGGTTTATATGGTCCACGTAAAATCTCTGCGATTGACCAAATGAAGCTTACTTTGTCTTGGAAGTTAATCATCTTATGTACCTCATTTAATAAATTTTTTCGAATCTACTTTTCATGTAGCTAGATTGAGATAATTTGAGTAATTTTTAAAATGCTTATCGCTTTGTAATAGCTAATCTCATTTTATCGCTAAAATCACTTAGTGACACCCTATTTACTATTCGTCAAAATAGCTCATAATACCTACTATTATAAATGTTCGAACATCAAAAAGTAATAGTATATACAAACAATTACTCCAATTGTACAGGCCATGTCTTGACTTAATATTAGTAATTGTTTACGTACATTTTAATTTAGAAATAGATGATTATAAGCATATAAATAGGGCGGGTTTTAATAGATATAGAGCAATGAATTTGTTTTATTTAGGTCATGGTCTATACTTACATTTTCTAATCCATTTGGCCTTTTAACCAACAAAAAAAACCGTATGCTCTAGAAAAGTTGTTTATTTAATTAAAGTACCCTATAGTTTAAGATCATTCCTGCACATTCTTTAAAGTATATTAATCTTTTCCTAACCCCAATGTTTTTTTAATAATTGTACCTTTTCAAGTGACACTAGTATAATACAATTTATATTAGCGGATTTTGGAGTTCTGTTGAAGTGAGGTAAATTCAAATTGAATCGAAAAATTATTAATTTAGCTGTTGGAAAACCGAAGGAATACAATTGGAATAATAAAATAGGGTTTTCTGGAATAGGGAAATCGGCTGTAAAATCCTTTAAAGTAGAAAAATCTATCATTGTTGGTGATGATGTTGCAAATCACAAATTTCACGGGGGATCAGACCGTGTAGTATGTTTCTATCCATTCGAGCATTACTCTTATTGGGAAGAAGTATTTCAAAAAAAGCTTATTCTACCTGCTTTTGGGGAAAATATTACTGCAACAGGTATGACGGAAGAACAGGTTTGTATTGGTGACATATATAAAATAGGGGATACTATTCTTCAAATAACACAAGGGAGGGTACCTTGTGTAACTATCTCCAATTATAACGAGGAAAAACAACTTTTAAAGAAAGTGATTGAAACGACTCTAACTGGTTACTTTTTTCGGGTATTGGAAGAGGGAACTATTAAGTTCGATTCGGAAATAACTCTTTTGGAAAAACACTCAAAAGAAATATCCGTTTCTTTTGCTACTCAAATTCTTTTTCACCAAAAACAGGATAAAGCATCAATTGAAAAGATATTGGCAGTTGATGCCCTTGCAGAGGACTGGAGGAATAGATTTTTAAAATTGTTATGATTCTCTGCTGTGTAGAAAACTGTGGATGACGCTAAACCTAGACCAAAAAGCTAGTTTTTTTATGTATATCTTATTGAACTAAAATAGGACTGCCGAAACAGTCAATGTTATTTTACATTTTTATCCATTTTTTTACGGTCTTTAAGCAGTTTAATGTCAATTAACTAAATTTCTTTAAGATGCCGTTCACGATGCAGGAAATTTAAAAATGCTCTAATTGCTCTTAAACGTGTGTCCATTGTTACTGTTTGCAATCCCTTCTCATTCATATAGAGAATGACATTTCGCTTTATCGCTTTATATGCTCTTTAGAAATAGTGTCTAGTGAGGGGGTAATTTCCTGTTCTCTTAGGATTTTAAAGAAAACAGATAATTCATTTCTATAATATTGGATTGTTTGAGGCTTAGATTTCTGATTTGACAATCATCAACAAATAAAGAAAGAGCAGTTTTGAAATCAATTTCCTTTACGCTTTTTGGACTGTTAATGATTGATACTCCTCAATAGATAATTCTTTTGTATGCCTTGCCATTTTTAAATTCCTCCTTGTTTAATGACAGGTACGCTCACGATTTTATGTACACAATAATTTTCAAAGAATCGTATTTGAGATAAATAAAAAACGTTCCTTACATAGAGTAAGAAACGTTGATTTCACTACATTGGCAAGCAGTGCTATGATACCGGTGGTCGGGGTCGAAATAGGTCTTCAACTCTTGATAACACTGGGTTTATAAAAGCAATGTGTAAAATTTGTGTAAAACTAGTAAATTACGACATCTCAAGTCGGTAAACACTAAAATATAATGAGGTTCACCATAACGATTTAAAGGTAACTGAAATTTTTTATTAGAAATTATTCCAGAAAAACAAAAGGATAGATTCAAATTCTCACGACCTATTAATCTATCATAAATATGGTAATGATGATATATATTATGCTTCCAGTTGTGGAAGATAAAATTGGATTAAGCATCGTATATTTAATATTGTGAAATGAATTACTTATATAAAATTATTGCATACTTTGTAATCTCCATGCCCTTACTGCATCTTCAATTACATTTTCTTTCTCTGTTTTCATCCATTCATCCCAAAAATCAATAGTTCCACTATCTGGTTTATTTACTGGTTCAGAGATTCTTATCCTGCTCGGAAGTAAACTCGCGTCTCCTACAATTAGCGCTTCTCCTTGATCAAGTATTGGTAGAATATTAGTTATTCCCCCTAAATTGTCCGGTAGTAGCTTTTTAATTACATTTTGATCTTCAGCATTTGATAATCGCATTGCAATAAAGTTGTTACATTGACTTAAAATTGTTTTATTTACTTCTGAAGGTCGTTGGCTAATAATAACTAATCCAACACCATATTTCCTACCTTCTTTGGCAATTCTCTCAAAACTTTTTTGTGCAGCCTCAACGTTGCTGGTGGAAGCAGTGTTTTCTGGAACATAGAGATGAGCCTCATCACAAAGTAATGCAATTGGATGTCGATTTTCTTTTTCTGTCCATTGCTGAATAGAAAAAACCAGACTGGCAATTCTACCAATTACTAACGGGAGTACATCAGACGGAACTTCTGAAAAGTCTATAATTTTTACTCCACCTTGCTTATTGATTTGATGATCCCTTCCAGATAAAAGAGCTTTTGATAGTTGATTCATCCAACTCCATTCTTGGACATATTTAGGGGGATTCATCATAAACCCCAGTCTCTTATCACTCATTTTATTTTCTAATCTTGCAATAAAACGGCTTAGTTTCCCATAAAACTGTCCTTGCTTTTGAGTATTTGGTTTTGCTCCAGGAACCATTTGGGTATCTAATTCTTTGAGTGTTTTTAGCACACTATTTAAACAGTATGGTATAGGACTATCAACAGTAAAATGATTCAGTATTTCTGTTTCTCCAATTTCCTCCAAGTACTTTCTTTTTGCATCATTTACAGTTCTAGACATTAACATAGACTGGTTTGGAGCATTTTGATCACTCCGATCAACTAACATATTCACCATATCTTCATAGCCCAATAACCAATATGGGAAGAAAAGTATCCCGTCTTTCAAACTCTTTTCACTATCAATTTCGCTTGGACCAGCTATTTTAAAATGTTTTATTCCTTCTTCTCTTAAAGTATGGTATTCACCATGCAAATCAAATAGTATTGCGTTACAATGATTTAGAGACGCCACTTGTTCTAGAAGTTTGGCCGTAGTCCATGACTTTCCAGAACCAGTGCTTCCTACAATTACTGCATGACGTTGAAAAAATTTATTTGCATCTAAATATGCAGTCGCCTCTTCATCTAAAGTGTAATTACCTAGGCTCAGCGCATTAACTTCACTTCCAGAATGAAATGAAAGGGCATTCATAAAGTTTGTTAAAATATTTCCATCAATAGGAAAGCAATCTGCATCAATCTCTGGAACAGTTTCTAAAGTACGTCTAAAGACATTGGATTTGTCTATATATCTATTAAAAAAAGTCCCTATTAATGTTACTTTTACA
This sequence comes from Heyndrickxia sporothermodurans, assembly GCF_003055045.1. NCBI lineage: Bacteria > Bacillati > Bacillota > Bacilli > Caryophanales > Bacillaceae > Heyndrickxia > Heyndrickxia sporothermodurans. The sequence continues at coordinate 20,034 of NZ_NAZB01000061.1, read as the reverse complement.
GTATTATCGGAATTTACTTCATAAGGTTCAGAAATATCTTCTTCCTCCACAACTTCGTTCATTATAGATTTTCGAATAATTTTTTGAACCATGCCAATAAGATGCTGACCAGCCCTACTACTCCTAAGAGCTACAAGACGATTAACCTGCATACTACGTAATCTTTCAATATTTTCAACCTTTATTACAACACTAGCAGTATCAACAGCAATCACTTTACCTAAAGAATCATCCTCCATATAATTAAATATACTCATTTTATCCTCTCCTATGTAAATGTTTTTATGAATTCTTTTAATTCCCAGATCGATAAATTAATCTCTAAATCATCTCTATTAGGAAATACTAGATTAGAACCCTCTCCACATTCTTCAATACCAAGTATTTTTGAATTCTCGTTTGTTTTTATAAACTCTCTTGCCTTTGGTGTTAATTCTTTTGAAATTATAATAATTGGTGTTTGGGAATTCCTCATTTTCTGCATTAACTTTGGCTGAATGTGATCGTCATTAAATCCGAAACCTATAATTAATAATGATTTTGCTTCTAGAAAGACCGTATCCACCCTTGTAATTAATGTTCTAAAAGGATCATCATGAGTATGTTGATATTTGTTTTTACCAGGGGTTACCATTACAGGAAATAGGTTTTCTGTATTTTGAAAGCTATCTGGCAATGCTAATATCTCGTTTATTGAGGTAGTGTACCAATCAAGAGAACCATGAACTTTTAAAATCTCAATCTTATTTAATACTTTTTCCTTATTAAATTTTCCATCAAATCTTTGTATGTACTTTCCTAAAAATCCAGAGTAGTAATTAAAACCTGCATAATCAACTGCATATTCTACTAAGCGATCATAATTTGTAGTTACAATCTTGATTTGAGGATTAGCCGTCTCACTAAGATGCGTTATTAATAAACTTAAAGGCATATCTACCTCACCTAAAACCAATTTTTCTCTAATCTCAATATCCTTTGGTAAGATTAATTCCTTAGTTTTTAAAACAACTTCTTTTTCCAAACGTTTGGAAATATCCACTTTGTGTAATGCTGTTTCTAGGTCTAAACCATTATTTAGATATTGCTTAAATTTCTCCCACAATTCTTTTTCATCTTCAGTAGCAATTATTTCCTTCGTAAGATAGTTTGCTAATTGCCCCATACCCGCTATGCCATATGCTGCCGAAGCACCACTTCCGATTACGATTACAGGAATTTTAGATATGGAATCTTGTATAAATTTCAGTACATCTTTAGGTATTTCATTATTATTTGACATAAAAATCACCTTATTTTAACTGTTCTCTAAAGAAGTTCGTTAATAACGCTCTTTTGGTTTGAATGGATAAAATATTCTAGTAACTTTTGTGGTAGTTAAAGCGAAACATTCTTCTCAATGCCTTCTATAAAGTTTCATTTAAAATGCTTATAACTTGCTTTTTTACTGACCACAATTTCGGGGTCTAACATCAGATGTTCCTATTGTAATCATATATCTCTATAAAAAAATACAAGTATAAAAAATCTATTTAATTATGAAATATACATCTTCCTCAATACCGTATTCTTTTGCCAATAATTGTATATAACTGTATATATCTTTTGCACTAAAATGTGTTTCTAAATAAATATCGGTAGTAATATTTATTGGTTTTCTAAAGTTTTCCTGATTTGTAGAAATTAATTTTTTATAATTATTATTCTGTAATAGTGAATAAAATAGTTCTCTATCGAAATCTAATAGTTGTAAACACATTTCTGTAAGCATTTCTTTCCAGGTGGTTACTACTATTTCTTCATCATCAAAAATGAGCTTGTCTGGCTTATAGCCTGTGACATTTAAGTTTTCAGATATTGAATATTCAATACTTGATTGAAGTACATTACCTTCTGTATCTTTATAATTATCTACTGGCATGGGCCAAATCTCATTAGCTATCTCAAATAATTTGTTTGCTCGATGTATAATACTTTCTTTATTCCAATTATCGTATTGATTTATATCCCTTGTAATTTTAATATTAGAATTAGCATAAAAATCTTTCTTTTCCCCAAAACTTTTATTAGACATTTCCGAGTTGTATTTTGTTAATGTAAGATTTCCTATAGTATCTCTGTACACCTTATGTACTTCTTCTGCATCCCTTCCTAAATCAATGTTCCATTTTGGTGTTATCACTTTAGGCATTATATGTTCTATAGTCAAATCAATGTTTTCAACAACTTCTTTATGAAAGTGCTTTTCTATACTATATAAAGTGTATGTAGCTATATCTTTTCTACTGCGATAAATCTCAAATTCTACGAAGTGACGCTTAAACTCTTCATTCCTCGGAAAAATTGCACTTCCGTCTTTACTCATTAAATAATCAATAACAGAATCAATATGCGATTTCCCTGCGTTTTTATTAGCAGCAACATTTTTTGCCATTGAAGCGAATACTTTATTTAAAGCATTTGTTGGTTTTGCACATATGGCTCTTCTGTATAAGTAAGAGTTAATAAGTTCAATTGTTTGTATCAATTCAAATTCATCAATGACTTGTTTATGAAAAAAGTCATCAAATAATTCTAACAAATAAGGATAGACGACAGTAGATTTCAATTGTTGTAAACTCCATAGCCGCTCATTAATAGATTCTATATCAGAATTTAAATTAATAAACCAATGATAATATTTTGCATACTTAACTAACTCTCTTAAGATGTCCTCACTAGAGTAATGATTTTTATAATAAAACTTTTTGAACTCTGAGTAAACTTTTTGTTTATTCACCGTTGTTCCACTTTCCATTGACAAGAAGCCCCGTATAAATTCTGATATCCTTGCATTCGAAAGAAACTTTTCGATTGTTATCCAATATTTTTTATATAATTTAGATTGATCATCATAATCTAAACTCATTAGAACAAAGTTTCTAATTAAATCTGCTTCCGTTAGAGAAAGACCTGTAGAATTTAAACTTTCGAAAATTATCTGTGGATTTTCCTTTGGCGAATTTTTATCTAAAGAAATATATACAATCTCAACTAAAGAAAGTGCGTCAAATATTGAATTTGGGTCATATTTCGAGTTATTGATAAGTGTTTTAAATAATTCATAATTAGTAAATACTTTAGATTCCTTAGCATTAGGAACTGATTCAATTAAATCTGAGTAGGCTTTTCTGTCATCCTCAACAGGTTTTAATTTTAATTTATATTGATCATCAACGAATTTATTAATAATATATGTATCAAAAATCTCTTCTTTACGGCCTTTTTCTGCAGGATTATTTGCATCCAACAAATCATATATAGCTTTTAAAAGCAAAAATGTTGTTGTTATTCTTTGTTGGCCATCAATAATAATCCTTTCCATTATTAGACCAGGTTTCTCATTAGATACAAAAACGATAGTACCTAAAAAATGTCCACCTCCAGAGTTTTCTTCTAAAATAGCTTCTACATCTCTAAAATATTGTTTAACTTGATCCTTGGTCCATTCATAATTTCTCTGATAAACTGGTATATTAAACGTACTTTTATGTTCACCTAACAGTTTTAATAGTTTAATTGGTCCTGCTTCCAAGACATATTCCCTCCTTTAGATAAATCTATCATACTTATATAAAGCTGGGGAAAAGCAAAACAGATACTATCTTATACGCTTTTCCCCCTACTCAAATTATTGGATTGTTTGTAATGCCAATTTAAGATAAATCCCTGCTTACTCAAACTCTCTTCCCTTAGGAATTTATTCTGGGACTTACAAACTTTTTGTATCATGCATTCAACGGCCAATCTCTATACTGTTCCTCAGCCTGTTTCATGACAGCGTTTGTAATAAATTCAAGCTGCTTTCCTTTGATTTTCTCTCGTATTAATACTTTCTTAACTGATAACTTAACTTTGGCATAAATATCTCTTCGGTGTTCACTCGTCCAATCTACTGAAAGCTGTTTTTTAACTTCTTTTACAATTTTGTGTATCAAATCGGCAATAAACTGATTATCAAACGCTTCTAATTCCAATGAAGTTATCACTTTATAAAACTCAATTTCTTCATCAGATAAGCCCAATTCTTGTCTTTGCTTTGCCTCTTCGTCAACTTCCTTTTTCATTTGTACCATCATTCTAACTACGTCTGCAGCTTGAATGATTCTATTATGGTAGTCTTTTAACGTTTTCTGAAGAAGCTCATTCATGTCTCGCTCTTTTGGGCTTCCTTTTTTATAATTCAGCTGGATATGATCCTCTAGCAATTTTTGCAAGAGTTTTAAGCGTAAATCCTCATGCTCTTTCTTTTCAGTATCTTTTAGAAAGTTTTCATCTAAAATGCTTATATCAGGCTTTTCAATTCCTGCTACTTTAAATAAATCAACTGGTTCTTTCGTTAATAGATGATCGTCTACTAATTTCGTTAAACGTTCTTCAAGTGTTTGATTATTCTCTGGACGAAAAGGAGGTGGTGCTATATGTTTTCTAAGTTGTATTCTCACCATCTGCATTAACGTTATTGCATTTGCATACTTAAGTACTTCTTCTCTATGTTTTACAAGTGTATATGCTTTTTCTGCTTTTACACACTCCTCAATAAATTCCTCAGGGTCTGCATTTAGCTGATCATTTACAATGTCTGCAATCAAATCTTCCCTTGTTACTTTATCTAAAGACCGCCAATTAAAAATATCATATTGCTTCGGTATATAACTTTTTGCTCTCTCAAAATTACGATAGAAAATCTCTAGAGCTTGTCTTATATCTGCATCAGATGTTTTCGTTGCATTATTGCCAGTATACTTCTGTGTTGCCTCTTTTAAATTTGTTGATATACCAATAAAATCAACTATCAGGCCACCTTCTTTTCCAGGAAACACTCGGTTTACCCTTGCAATCGCCTGGATCAGATTATGACCATGCATCGGTTTGTCCACATATAGGAATGATAAATTAGGTGAGTCAAATCCAGTTAGCCACATACTAACAACAATAACAAATTTTAATGGATCATCTGGATTTCGAAGTCGCGCTTTAACTTCCTCTTGTTCCTCTTTCGTTTTAATGTGAGCGTATTTACTTCCTTCATTTTTCTCGCGCCATTCTTTTGGATCTTTTGATACTTCACCAGTCATGATTACTTCTATTTCAGGACAATCAGAAATTTGACGCATTTGATTATATAAACGAACAGCTATTTTACGACTCATACAAACAACCATTCCTTTTTGAAATGGGTTTGCAGCCGCGTTAAAATGAGAAACGATAGAATGAGCTAACGTTTTTAGTCTCTTTGGTGTACCTACTACTTTTTCTAATGCTGCCCATTTTAATTTATATGCTTCTGTTTCCTCTTCCAGTGACCCAATATCTTGCATTAATTGTTTATACTCTTCATTGATATCTCCACCAGTTAAATCTAATGGAATTAATCTACTTTCATAATAAAGTGGTAATACTGCTTTATCTTCAACAGCTTGAGCCATATCATATCGATGGATAATGTGTCCAAAGATTTCTTGTGTATTGTTTCCTAATAATTGCACAGGTGTACCAGTAAAACCAATGAAAGAAGCATTAGAAAGCGCATAACGCATCTGAGCAGCAAATCCACCGTCAAATCCACTTTGAGTACGATGAGCTTCATCGGAGACAACGATTACATTCCTTCTTTCAGATAAAACTGGATGGTGTTCTTCCCCATCCTTTAAACGAAACTTCTCAATGGTGGAAAATACAATTTTACCTGCTTCTCCTTTTAAAAGCTCTCTTAATTCATCAGAGCTTGTGGCATGTTCAATATGACCAATCATGGAGCGACCTTCCATAAAAGTGTCATGCAACTGCTGATCTAAGTCGGTTCTGTCAACTTGAACAACAATAGTTGGATTCTCTAACTCTGGGTGCTTTGATAGAATATTTGAGAAAAATAACATACTTAATGATTTTCCAGAACCCGTGGTATGGTACATAACTCCGATACGACGGTCACCATCTGGTCGTGTTGCTCTTATTGCCTCTTTTACTGCAAAAGAAACACCAAAATACTGGTGATACTTTGCACCGATCTTAACATGATTACTGCCACCTTTATCAAGAAAGACGATAAAATTACGAATATAATTTAATAACCGCTCTTTCGGAAACAAACCATTTATAAGTGTCCGCATTGTATTTGCTTTATTATTATCGACTGTTTCACCATCCATTGACTTCCATGATGCAAAGAAGTCATAGGGGGCTGAAGGCATGCCATGTTTTGTTTCAGTGTTATCTGAAACAACCACAAATGCATTATATTCAAAAAGTTGAGCTATATCCAACGTATAATTACGAATTTGTGTATAGGCATCAAATACACTTGCATTTGGATTATTTGGACCTTTTAATTCAAAAACAACCAGCGGCAAACCGTTTACATAAATAACAATGTCCGGTCTACGTGACATTCTACCCTCAATCGATAACTGGTTGACCACAAGAAAGTCATTATTTTTAGGCTCTTCCCAATCAATAGGATAGGCATGAACAAACTTTTCTTCATTATCTATCTCATACTTAAAATCGATCCCTTTTACCGCTAATTGATGAAATTCAAAGTTCCGATTTTGCCAACCTACCCCCTCTGGTAAAAGGAATAGCGAAGCCAAACGTTTAATATCCAATACTGGAATATATGGATACTTCTTCTTTAAAAAACTCTCCAAACGGTTAGGAAGGACAACTTCTTGTAGTCGTTCTCTCTCACCACGTTGGAAAAGATCTTGAGCATGAAGATATTCATACCCTAATCGTTTTAGCCGTTCTATCGTCGTTTCTTCAAATTCAGATTCACCTAGAGGTCTTGTCATGGCGTTTACACCTCCGTTAGTAAAATGTTATAGTACTTCTTTAATTTGCTTTTCTGCCCTTGTTACGTCAATTTCCCCGGATAAAAGACGAGGAAGTAGATAGTCACGAATTTGACTTAATCTAGTATTTTCTATTGAATTTAAACGAACATTATCAAACCACTTTTTTGTAGTCTCATAAAATCTATTCATTTGTTCTGAATTAATATTTGGTAAGTTATATTCAAGTAATATGTCATTTTGAATTCTTTGTCTTCCAGATGTCCCTACCATACTTTGTTTTGCAAACTCTTGGAAGTTTGGATCCTTAATTAAACAGTAAAGAAATTGGGGGCACGAATATTCACTTGCTCTAAAAACTAGAAATTCAGTTGAACCAAAAGCAATCTCACCCTCGGATAGAAAATCAACAAACGCTGATTTTCCATTTTCAAGACATGGAGTAATTCTTGCAAGAAGAACATCATTCTGCATAAATTTAGTTCCAGATTTAAATTCTCTTTCAATTATGTCTTCATTCGATACACTCATTTGATCTGTTGGTAATGCCTTCATATCTACATATTTTAGAACCGTCCCTTTTTTAACAGAAATTCTTGGGTTTAAAGTTATGTAGTCACTTAATTTTTTTGCGTTATTAGTATCGGAATTATCTAAAAGTATCTTTTTATATAATGTTAATGCCATTTTTTCTAGAGTTTTATTAATCTTGGTATTAAGATTAATTTTGTCATCTATATTAGTTAATATATTTGAAATCTGTTCTTGTACATTTAATGGAGGTAATGAAATCTGATATTTCATTATTTCATCTTTATCACCTCTTGGCATTTTAGCACCTTTTGCACCAGACATTACATAATCAAAAAAATTATCTGTAAACAAACAATAGTAAAGAAACCTATTTAAAATTTTTTGGGGATTACTATTACGAATCACTAGTACATCATTTGAACAACCACCAGTCTTATCTGCATACCATATTTTTTTAAAATATGGTCTAATGTTGGAAATTAAAATATCACCTGGTTTATATCGAGAAACAGTTTTAGTTGATGGTAGTGATGAAGCATAGGTTATTCCTTGTCTATTTGAAAACATATTCTCAGTGGAGATATAATTTAATATCGTTAAATCATCCACACTAATTCTGTCAGTACTATAATAACTTACATCTTTTAAATACACATCTTTCCATTCCATCAAATTAATCCCTCCAAGTCCTTCCTAATTTTCTCTTGAAGGTGATTAGATTCTTCAAATTGCTCAAAAAGTTGTTGAGTTAATTCAGCCATTTTTTCTTCATATGGTACATCGTCTTCTTCTGACTCTTCAGTTCCAACATATATGCCTGGGGTTAGCTTATAATCATTCTTTTTAACTTCATCAATTGTCGAAACCTTGCAAAATCCTGCAACATCTTCATACTCTTTAGAAGTATCCTTATTTTTGAAGTTATGATAAACAGCAGCTATTTTATCAACTTCTTCTTTTGATAAAGCTTTTTGTTTACGGCTAACTAAAGTTCCCATTTTACGAGCATCAATAAATAAAATTTCGTTTTTACGTTCACGGAAGCCTTCTTTTCCATCTCGATTCTTACTTAAGAAGAACAAGCAGCATGGAATACCTGTAGTAAAGAAAAGTTTTTCTGGTAATTGCACAATGCAATCAACATAGCCTTCGTCCACTAAACGTTCACGAACTTCTTTCTCCTCTTTAAGATTTGTGGTCATCGCACCATTAGCCATTACAAAACCTGCTGTTCCTTTACTGCTTAAATGGTATAGAAAATGTTGCATCCACATATAGTTAGCGTTACTATTTGTTACCGGTCCAATTAATCGAGGATCATCCTTAGAAACACGTTCTGCTCCCCAATCCTTTTGATTAAATGGGGGATTAGCGATAACATAATCGGCTTCTAAATCTGGAAATTGGTCATTAAGTAATGAGTCACCTAAACGAATGTCTGCGTTTATCCCGTGAAGAAGGACATTCATTTTTCCAAGGCGAACCGTTGTTGTCACATTCTCTTGACCGTAAAAAGAAAGTTCCCTTTTCCTCGGTGCATAGTCCTCACTTTGAATAAACATCCCACCACTACCACATGCAGGGTCAAAAACTTTTCCACTAATAGGCTCAAGCATGGCCACTAATAATTGAACTATACTAGATGGAGTAAAAAACTCTCCTCCTCTATTACCTTCTGAAGAAGCAAAAGAGCTGATAAAGTATTCATATGTTCTACCTAATATATCAACACTTCTTTTATCCTTAGCACTAAAAACGTCTCTAGAAAATATTTCAATTAGACCTGAAACATTTTCTGCTGGTAAATTTGAGCTTTGATATATACGTGGAAGCATTCCTTCTAATTCGGAATTCTCTTCTTCCAATCGCTTCATTGCTATATCTAAAATTTCTTTAATATTTGGCTGTTTAGCATTTTTTACAATATAAGACCAACGTGATTCTTCTGGAACAAAATATACATTTTCAGCACGATACAAGTCTCGATCTTCACTTATAATTTCATACATTTCCTGGTCTGGTGCATACCAATCACTACTTGGATCCTTTGTCATGGTTTCAATTTCTACTTGCCGTTGCTCAAACTTATTGGAAAGGTATCTTAAAAAAATAAGTGGAAGAACATGATGTTTATAGTCGGATGGTGCAATACTCCCTCTCATTTTGTTTGCCGCATCAAATAAATCCTTCTGAAAATCTATATCTGCTTTAACTGTCATACTTTCTCCTCCGATGTTCGTTACATTTATACTCTATTTTACCATAAGAATAGGAACTTTGAACCTTGACAAGGGAACATTAACTCCGTTGTAAAATCAACATGAACTTATTCTATAAAATGCTTAGGACTTACATATTTTAATATCAATGCTGCCTTTAATAATTGAAATAGTTTTAAAACGTCTTCTTGAGTAATGGAATCATAATCATGAAATCCATGTGTAATCGAATTTCGATTTAGTTCTTTGTTAAGTTGTTCTGGAATTGATACAAATGTCTTTTCGTACATCCTTAGTACAGACTGTGCAAACACTTTAATGAATCCTTCTTGGCCATTTTCTTCATTTGTCAACTTTTGAATTTTATAATATAGCCGTTTCTGTTTAGGTTTCAGATTAACTGCAATTTCTTCTTCAGTAATATTTCCTTCATACCATGAAGCTACTATATGTTCGAATGTAGAAAACAATGGAAACGTGCACAACTTATAATATCCTGCCCTATATGCTTCATAAGTTTCTGTAATCAGAGACGCATGTAATTCATATATTGGATCACCTGTAATTTCCAGAACATACTCATCTAGTTTTGAATCAATGTAATCTGCATAATGACTTACTTCTTCATTTTCGAAAGCATCTAAAAGGTCAACATCTATACACCATAAGTTATCTTCTTGTTCCTTTAAGAAGGCATCTATTTCTTTAAGTCTTTCTGCCGCAGCCTTACTTAAGGCATCCCAATCAATCCCCTTTAAAGGTTCTGTTAATTGATTAATGGCTTCTGTTATTTGTGTAAATGGTCTTAGAGCCTCGCTAATTTGTTTTTGCATTTCAGTAATAGGTTCAATTAGTTTTCTTCTTAAATCTATAACTGGTTGTACACTTGAAAGAAATTGCTTTTGAATTTCATTAATCCGCTCTTTAAATTCTTCGCCTATGTATGGAAGTTGATAATCTTTTGGTCTAAGAGAATCAGTGTTATCGAAATTATTACCATTTTCCTCCGTCTCTTTATTATCTACATAATTCTCTTTGTCGCTCACTTAGTTCATCCCCCTTTTTAATGATATTTTAAATCTTTCACTAGGTTTCATAAAAAATATTTCCCTATTAGGCATTAAAATTTTATAAAATTTTCTAGCCCAACCTAGTATTAATTTTACCCTATGTAACGAGAATTCGAGCCCCGGGTATATCATTTTATACCGCCTCATTTATCAGCACCCCTTCGGGTAAAATATTTACTCCTTCGATGTTTATTATCCGCAATTATTAGCATAGATGAAGAAATTTACTAGCGTTTCCGTAGCCTTTCCTCTCATACCTCTCTCTAATTTTTATTTTTTCATCTTATAAATATTGCAAACTATTTATTTTTACTATTTTACAAGGAAGTGATTAATTTCTAATACTTTTTTTCAGATGATTTTCAGTTAAAAATTCAGAAAGGAATGATGTAAATGCATTATTGTCATTTATGCGGAGAAAGAATTGAAAAAAAAGAGGGGTATATCGGCACAAAGGAGGAAAAATTAATTCATTCGTGCTTCAATTGCTATATTGGCACCTTGGAGCCAATCAAATTTGATAATGAAAAAGTACGATATCCATTAGTTGGATTACGCGATATTCAACTTCATGATTCTATTGTCTTTTATAATGTAGCTGGAAAAGAATTAGCAAGGATATATCTAAAATCATATAATGAAGGAATGATAGACTTTATAAAGTCAAAATTGCAAAGAGATTTTGGGATCACAGAAGATGAATTAATCATTATTATCGAACCATTTGATGTTAAACTAAAAGTATAATTTGAACATGAAGTCTATGATTTGCTTATAGAAAGTGGGCAATGATTGCCCACTTTATTTTATTGCATTAGTATATGGACACCAGTTCAACTCTCTTTCTTTGTTCTTGATAAATGTCCAACTGTTTCCCGAAAGCATATCAACGATTATTAAATATTGTTTGATACTTAATGCTCCCTTTTCATTAAACTGTTCAATTACATTTTGTATAAATTGAAGCTTAAACTCATTCTTAGTCCTACTTAAATCTTTTTCTTTAAGCTTTTCAATGGCCCAATAACATAATTCTTTCCACCTTTTTAATCGATCTTCCTCATATTTCTCACCCAATAATTCTTTACAACATTTCCTGCACAAATTAAAGTTGTCACGAATATATAAATCCCTTCGAAATTTTATAAATCCTGCACAGACTTCACAACGTAAATCTACAATATTATCAATTTCATGAATGTTATTATCATCTTTATAACAATGATTATATATGTCAAGACAACTTCTACATGTTACATCTTCAATTTTGCCGTTAAAATCTAATATAAAGTTCTTACTTGTTCCAAAGTCCTTTTCACATAAAGTAATAAAATTGTGGATAGAAATATGATTCAATAATTTTGGTTCTTTTATTTTGCCTTTAACAATTACTAGTTTACCAGATTCCCTTATTTCTCTAGCAATTTGTTTAGAGGATTTTATGCTCCCACGTAATCTCTCTCTTAATTCTTCTAACTGTCTCCATCTGGACCAATATTCCTTTTCACTAATTAGATCTTTTTCCATTTTTAGTTCATTTGATAACTGTTTGTATTGAGAAAATAACTTTTGATCATATTTTACAGTAACAATATTCACAATGAATTTCTCCTTTATTTTCATCATTTTTTTCTGGACTATACATGCGGATATTCAGTCATAATTTCATTAAACGGATTCGATAAAAAATCTAATTCAAAAGCATCAGGTAAAAGAATTGGATTTATTCCAATTTTTCTCAGAGTTCTTTCATGAATTTTCAATAGCTGCACATTCTGTTTGTAATTGCTGGCAACAAAACTATTATTATTAGATATAGCTTCGATAGCTTGTTCATAGGTTCCAGCACATTCAATTAATTTTAGTAGGCTAATTATTTTGGATTTCATACTATTAGTTAAGTTGCTAGAAAATATAATATTTTCAGCCAAACAAAATTTGTAATAATTCTCCATACCAATATTTTTGTTATATGCATTACGAATAATATCGAATGCAATATCTGGATCAAATAAATCAAACATTGCTGAAGCCTCATATTTCTTTCTTATATGTCTAAGTGCTCTTGTGGTACGGTATTGGACTTCTATACGATAGATACCTCGACTAGACTCTATTAGCGTATCAGAGACATTCTGTTTCTTCATATATTCATATTTGTCGTAAAAATTAAACCTTACACTTTTAGACTGCCTATACATACTTCCAGATTTATTTATTTTGTCTTCATAGTGATGTGGTATTTTAGCTTTATTTGCTAGTGAGACGTAGACATCTGTATATGTTGAATGAATTTGCATAGCATAATCAACTCGTGATAAATTCCAACCACAACTTAATTCCGGAAGTGCCTCATGTATCGATAATATAGTTTCATTCAGTGCATCAGTAAGCTTTCGCACATTATGTTGAGAACAATCGAACAACGCTACAGTTAACATTCCTCTCAATAGTACTTCAGGTTCTATCTCTAAAGTAATATAATAAATACCTTTACCTGAATCACTAATATTAAGTCTTCGTATTCCTGGAATTTCTATAGGATTTGAAATGCAGTAATATCTATTGCTGGATAATTTGGTTATCAAATCATTCCCAAATACTTCCTCTAATGCTTTAATCATAGAAAAGTTTGTCTTTAACTTTAATTCAAATGTATGAAGCATCTCAAAACTCTCCCCCATTTTGGTCGTGCATGTCCTGTATATTTTAAAAACTATTACTCAATTGCAGTTGCTATATTCACAAAAACTTTGCGTTTATTTTAAATTTGGTATTAATGATGTCTCTACCATTTCAATACCTTTTTGAAAGCTTTCAATATCCAACTCATTATGGTCCAGTTTTTTAACAAGTATTTTTAAATCTGTTATTTTGTCATTGACTTCATGAAATGTACTTGTTTCTTCCAGGAAATATTCCAGTGGTTTATCAAAAATGTGTATGAGTTTCAACAATTGATCTACCTTTAATTGTGTTTGCCCTTGCTCCAAACGCCAGTAAGCATGGAGTTCAATCTGCAATCTATCAGCAACGTCCTGTAGGGTATAATTTTTTCCTCTCCTTGCAGCTCTTAACTTTTCATGATTAAATTTCAACATGATTTATCCTCCATTTCCTAATTGAGATATTTTTCTAAAAGTATTATTACCTTCAAGAATGGCGTAATTCATAAAATACTTTCAATTTCTACCAATAAAAAGTCCAATCTATAACATTACTTCACTAATAGCATCTAATGCACATGCAAGTGGGTAAAGTAACTAGTAGAATCATATAAGCTACTAAATACAAGCATTGTATTTATAAGGATTTTTCAAGAATTTTTGAATCCTTATATTTCAATGTTTCTTCCGTTTTTACAAAAACAAATATTTTTCTTGAGTCCTACCTGGTTAATTGTACTTTTCCATTTAGTTAGTATTATTTTTTCTTCCAGCAATATATTTGCTCAATTAGCCTTCAGTTTCCATGTCCTTTTCTACTTTTTCCAATACCATTTCATAAGATCTACATATTATTTTTGCATCTCTAACAGGTAAACCTTGTTCTAACCTTCGTAACCGACTAGGATTTACCCTAGTTTCATTCGCTATAAATGTTCTTGTTAATCCTAATCTGCGTCTCCATTCATATAAATGATTCCCCTCCTCTTTCCATCTAAGTTTTTGGTCTTGTTTATACCTTTTCGCTTTTTCTTCTGGCGTTTCATTCTGCCTCGCTACTAACAAATCAACTAAGTTCATACAATTTTTCCTCCCTTTCGTTTTAAACGCAAAAAAAAACGCTCAGTTCGCCAATTTATAAGACCATAAGATCTTATAATTCTTGACGCCTGAGCGTTTTATCTGAAAGTGATTTATAATATTTATTTATCTTTATCCTAAAATAGTTATCAAAAAGTGTCAATATTCATTTTTAAAAATGATCTATACTTTATTATCATTTCTTTCCGCTTTTAAAAGAGCTTCATATGATGCTACAGCAACTTCTACATGCCTTGATGATGGCTTTGATGTGAATAGAGTATATTGTATAAAACCACCAATCCAATAAAAAGGTGTAAGCATTCTTGATTGAATTAGAAATAATTCATATCCCAAACAAACACTGAGCACACCTAGGAGAAGTAAGTCTGCAATAAAAAGAGAAAAGATAAAGCACCAAAAGAAGAAAAAGACCACAATATTTGATCCACAGCGTCTATGTATTCTTGATTGCATAATTACATCTGAAATCGCTAGACTGGATAATGTACTAAATGATGTATCTGTCATATGTTCAGCAGCATGATACTTACCTAGGTTTGTTATTTTACAAATTACTCCAAATGTAACCAATATAATTGTAAGTAGTAATAAAAAATGGCTTTGAATCAATTCAGCAATAATTGATAAGACGAGCATTGATGAACCTGATGCTATTACACTATTACGAGTCGTTAATACAAGCAGAACCAAAAGTGGAAGAAATATAAATAGATAAAGTTTCCACATTACTATAATCGGATTTATCAATAAGAATAATCCACGTATTATAGGGATTTTGTCAATAACTCTATCTAACTTTGAAGTATCCTTTCTTTTAGTAATATTTATACTAAGCGTTCCATCTCTGTTCCTAATGGCTTTTGAAATATATTTCTCTGAATAAAATATCACACCTTTAAACCTTGCCGCACCACCTTTAATAATTGACATGTTAACCTCCATATAACTGTACTTATACTATTTCAGAGTTGTCAGGCATGTCAAACTCAATAGCTGAATGGCATGTAAGAAGATGAGCTGACACTTATCATAGTCTAAGTTATTTTCATCATAGAATTTATTGAGTTCCTTTAATAAAACAGTCAGTTTTTTTATGAGTAGATTATTTTTTGCTTCAGCATCATATTTTTTCTTCATTAGGACACACATGAAAAATTCATTTATATTTTCAGTAATTGGTGGCCTGTTAAAGACAATGTTAAAAATATATGTTTCATACCCCTTCACAACATCTAAATCCCAAAATTCCTCTTCAGGTTCTAGTTCAAGTGTAGAAAGATTAAGGAGTATATCAATTACATAGGCTTGATACAAAAAATAATTATACATAGATATTAATGTTTCATTTTCATCAGGATATACCCCTGTTATTGTCTCTAATAATTCTATTTTTTCATGCGATAATCCTAAGATCGCACTACAAGTTATATAAAATAATTTTTTTGTAGAAATATTACTCGCTGTATTATCATAATTAACCAAAATATCAAATGCCCTTTGAACAGCTTCAACTTTAGATGAGACATTTTTTATAATATTTTCAAGTTCGTTAAAATCTTTATAAGTTATCTTCACATTTTTTTTGAAATCTGCATACATTCTTATCAAGTCAAGTGACTCATCATCAATTATGTAATGTCCTCTTTCATTTTTTTCTAAATTCATTCCCATATATTTCATTATTCTATTAACTTGATTTCTATGATCTTCCCCTAATCTCTTTGCGACTTGACCCGTTGTATATGTATTTGACATTAATTTCACCCCTAATAAAATTTTTGATAAATATATTAAACGTAACAGTGGTGTAACGGTCAAGCACTTCCCCCCCTCGATAACTCAAAAATATTATGCTAGTGCCACAATTATAATTATCTACTCTTAGTCAGATTTCCATATGGATAAATATTATCTTGACATAAATTATTAAATCCTGTAAATTAATATTTACAAATTAATAAACACCAATAATGAAATAAAAATTAATTACACAATAGACAAAGCGCCTAGCAATAACACATTGCAGCTAGATTCAACTAGATAGGAGTATTTACTTGCACTCAGTCATTTATTTTTTAGCCCAAATAGGCTTTGTTTGAAACACTTATAATAAACTGCCAACACACTTCAGATAAAATGCAAAACAAAAATGCTTTTGCAATAAGTCACAGGTCCATATGGATTCTGTTTCTTGTTGTAAAAGCATTTTTTTGTGCTGCAATGATCGAATAATCATCATGGTGGAGGTATGAAAAATGGAACAACAGCTATCAGTTAATCTAACTATCCCAATCCCGTCTGATACCGTATTAATCTCAAAAGTAGAACTGAAGGAGCTTAAACAGCAACAACTGTATGGAGTCTACTGGTCAATGAAAGATCTCGAAAAAAGAATCAATCGAAAACATGAATGGATTAAAGAAAATATTCTTTATCCATCACATTTCAGAAAAATACTTGATACTGAACATGGTGGTTTTGTCTTCTATCCAAAAACAAAAGGGCAAACTTGGTCTTTTCATGCTTTAAAAATGGCAGACTTTTTGGATAAGAATTTTCACCGAATATTTTCTTCCTAGTAGCAGATATAATTCCTACTACCTTATATGTAACTACAAAACAATATAAGAAATTGTTAAAATAAGGGTGACCTATTTCGGAACTGGCCACCCTTATGAAAAAAAGTGAGGGGAAAATATGGCTAGTATTCAAAAACGAGGAAAAACATATCAGTTTACTGTTAGCCATATGGTTAACGGAAAATCAAAACCTATAAGAAAGGGAGGCTTCCGCACTAAGAAAGAAGCTCAAATTGCAGCTGCAGAGATAGAATCACAGTTAAGTAAAGGACTTCTTCCTCATCTAACTCCAGTGCCAATAGATGACTATTTTGACAAGTGGGTTAGGCTTTATAAAACAAATATCAGTGTTACTACTCGAAAGCATTACGAATACACTTATAAAGCGATCAAAGAATACTTCGGGAGTAAACCTTTACAAGAGATCACCAGACATGATTATCAAATGTTTATTAATCAGTTTGGTTCTAGTAGATCTAAAGAAACAGTAGAAAAGGTAAATACCCATATTCGTGCATGTGTGAAGGACGCAATGGATGAACAAATTATTCATCGTGATTTTACAAGAAATGCTGTAATTACCTATACTGTACCCGCCAAAAAATCAGAAGAAAAGCATCTTAACTATAAAGAAAGCGAGATCTTATTAAAAGAGATTTGGGAGAACATTAACAAGGGATTAGGTTATTCACTACTTCTACTAGGACTAACTTCTGGAATGCGCTTTGGCGAAATGGTTGGACTTACAAGGAAAGATTTTGATTTTAAAAAGAATACGATAAGAATAAATAAAACCTGGGGATATATGAAACGCCATCCTGAAGGTTTCGGACCGACAAAAAACGAACAATCTGTGCGAACGATAACAATGAATCCAACTGTCATGGCTCATTTTAAAAAACTATTTAAAACCATGCCTACAAATATTCATCAGTTGGTTTTCTATAGTCCTACCTCAAAATACAAAGTTATAAGCAACACAAATGCAAACAAGCTATTAAAGAAAACGTTAAGCAATCTTGGTATTGAACCAATCACCATTCACGGGTTACGTCATACACATGCAAGTGTTCTTTTATATAAAAATGTTTCAATTCATTATGTAAGTGAACGACTTGGACATGGTGACATTGATACTACCTTACGAGAGTATACCCACGTCATTAAAGAGTTACGAGAGAAAGAAGAGCAGGCAACAATAGAGATTTTCGAGAAAATGATTGGGTAAAACTTGTGTAAAAAATGTGTAAAATCGTTCGAAAACCAATCGTTTTTAATCGAAACTGAAAAACATAAAAAAACTCGTAAACCCTTATATATCAAGGCTTACGAGCAAATAATTCTTTTCTAAAATTAACTTAAAAAATACTAAAGATACCGGTGGTCGGGGTCGAACCGACACTCCCGAAGGAACACGATTTTGAGTCGTGCGCGTCTGCCAATTCCGCCACACCGGCATAATATGGAGGCGGCAACCGGATTCGAACCGGTGGTAAAGGTTTTGCAGACCTCTGCCTTACCACTTGGCTATGCCGCCATTGTTGGAGCGGAAGACGGGATTCGAACCCGCGACCCCCACCTTGGCAAGGTGGTGTTCTACCACTGAACTACTTCCGCAAACTGGGCTAGCTGGATTCGAACCAACGAATGACGGAGTCAAAGTCCGTTGCCTTACCACTTGGCTATAGCCCAATAATAATATATGATGTAAATATTTATTTGTTCATAAATGGGGCGGATGATGGGAATCGAACCCACGAATGTCGGAACCACAATCCGATGCGTTAACCACTTCGCCACATCCGCCATGGCAGGGGCAGTAGGAATCGAACCCACACTGAAGGTTTTGGAGACCTTAGTTCTACCTTTAAACTATGCCCCTTTAATAATGGTGGAGGGGGACGGATTCGAACCGCCGAACCCGAAGGAGCGGATTTACAGTCCGCCGCGTTTAGCCACTTCGCTACCCCTCCATATCATTACTAAAAGTAATGAATGGTGCCGGCCAGAGGACTTGAACCCCCAACCTACTGATTACAAGTCAGTTGCTCTACCAATTGAGCTAGGCCGGCTTAGTCTATATAATTAATAAATGGTGGCTCGGGACGGAATCGAACCGCCGACACATGGATTTTCAGTCCATTGCTCTACCGACTGAGCTACCGAGCCACTTTATATATTTGAAGAAAATGGCGGTCCGGACGGGACTCGAACCCGCGACCTCCTGCGTGACAGGCAGGCATTCTAACCAGCTGAACTACCGGACCATTTTAATTTCAAATCAATTGCGGAGGCAGGATTTGAACCTGCGACCTTCGGGTTATGAGCCCGACGAGCTACCAGACTGCTCCACCCCGCGACAATAATATGGTGGAGGATGACGGGATCGAACCGCCGACCCCCTGCTTGTAAGGCAGGTGCTCTCCCAGCTGAGCTAATCCTCCAATATGTATAGTTAAAATTTATTAAATGGTGACCCGTACGGGATTCGAACCCGTGTTACCGCCGTGAAAGGGCGGTGTCTTAACCGCTTGACCAACGGGCCACAGTTTAAATGGCGGAGAGCAAGGGATTTGAACCCTTGAGACAGCGTTAACCGTCTACACGATTTCCAATCGTGCTCCTTCGGCCACTCGGACAGCTCTCCTAATGGCTCCGCAGGTAGGATTCGAACCTACGACCGATCGGTTAACAGCCGATAGCTCTACCACTGAGCTACTGCGGAATATTACAAGCTTGGCGACGTCCTACTCTTGCAGGGGGAGATCCCCCAACTACCATCGGCGCTGAGAAGCTTAACTTCCGTGTTCGGGATGGGAACGGGTGTGACCTTCTCGCTATAGCCACCAAACCTTATGGACATATATTATTATATATGATTTTTGAAATTTTTCAAGGATTAATTTAAAATTATTCCTTCAAAACTAGATAGATGAGAAACAGTAATAACGTTGAATCAAATTAGGATAAGTCTTCGACCGATTAGTATCCGTCAGCTCCATGTGTCGCCACACTTCCACCTCGAACCT
>NZ_NAZB01000060.1:0-7196 GCF_003055045.1 Heyndrickxia sporothermodurans | reverse complement strand
AGCAATAGATTCAGAACCCCATTGCTTTAGCTGTGGGAGTATCAGACTTAATAAAAATGAATTGGCGACACTTCATCCAACAAACGAACCCTGTAATCGCGGCTCTTCTCAGTAAATTGGGTTACAACAAACAAGAACGGGTGCAAGTAAAACTTGAATTTTTGCGTATGATAAGCCGCATGGAATTAAATCCAGCAAAAATGGAATTGATCTACGGATTTTTCGAAACATATCTTCATTTAAATGAAGAGGAGGAAGATCAAATGCAGGAGAAAATCACCAAACTCCCAGAAGAAGAAGCTAAATTAATACTGAAACTGCCAAATTCATATTATGAAAAAGGAATTGAAATAGGTTTTGAAAAAGGAATTAAAAAAGGAATTGCAGAGGGAATTGAAAAAATAGTAACCGAAATGCTGAAGAAAGGTTTATCCGCAAAGTATATATCTGAACTTACAAACATAAGTGAGGAAAAAATTAAAGAGATTCAGTTTAAAAACGAAGTCTGATAGTAGCGTGGTTGTGGGATTTTATAGGTTAAAAAGTATCGTCGGGACAGTGTAAACACTGTCCCTGGATTTTTCGAAACATATCTTCAGTTAAATGAAGAGGAGGAAAATCAAATGCAGGAGAAAATCACCAAACTTCCAGAAGAAGCTAAATTAAAACTGAAACTACCAAATTCCTATTATGAAAAAGGAATTGCAAGGGGAATTGAAAAAATAGTAACCGAAATGCTGAAGAATGGCCTATCCGCAAAATATATATCTGAACTAACAAATATAAGTGAGGAAAAAGTTAAAGAGATTCAATCTAAAAACGAAGTCTAATGATGACGTGAGGAGTCTAAAGGGATAGAAAAGTATGGTTGGGACAGTGTAAACATTGTCCCTTTTAAAATTGATTGAGATGACACCTACGTGCATAAATCTGTAAGATACAGGAAGGAAAAGCAGAGGAAATCTACCCGCAACGAACGGATTCGTCCACATGGGAACAGAAATTCGTTCATCATCTTCCCGCATCGAACCGATTCGTCCACTTGGAACTTGGTTTTCTTCCTCCATCTTCCCGTATCACACAGATCTGTAAGATACGAGAAGGAAAAACAGGGACATCGATGCCTGCGTGGATGAATCCAGAAGATACAAGTAGGAAAAAGAAGAAAGCCCACCTAACGTGCACGAAGCATTTAAGTACGGGCTTTTTATATCTGTAATGAAGTGACTAAGATCTACTCCTCTTTCAAAAAAACAATTGCAAATATCAAACCAAAAGCTTATAATCTTAATATGTTCTTTATCAAGAACAACCTAAGCAAGTAAACATTCGCAAAGGAGCTAGTTGTGAAAATGAATAAAGTCAGCACATACTATGAAACTGTTTTGCCAATCAAAGAAAAATCAACGAGTGAAAATGTTCTTAATAAGGAAATCGAATTTCGGACACTCGAACAATCATTAAATCGGATTGAAACCAAATTAGATGTTTTATTTAATATGATGAGTAAAATGAAATGAAGTTTCCTAGAATACTAGCATTACAACCCTTCTTAGTTACTCAAAATAGATAGAACCGCGTTTTGCCTCATACTCAGATAATTGCTCACATAAGCTTTTTTTAAACCGATCCTGTAAAAAATACGTAATTTCATTTAAATCATCATCCCAAGATAAGACACCTTTTTCATTAATAGCTAATTCAAGAAATAATATTAACGTTTTAAAACGATATTTTAGAGCCATTTTATAAGCTTCTTCAAGGTTCATTATAATTATCCTCCTTTTGAAAATCAGCGGGACAAGAGACCGATTCACGATCCCGCTAGGAAATGTTTTCGCGAAAAATATTCGTTTCTTTCGAGAAGTTTAATGTAACTGTTCCTGTTGGTCCGTTTCGATTTTTTGCAATGAGAAGCTCGGTCATGCCGCCTTTTTTTGATTTTGGATGGTAATATTCCTCACGGTAGAGAAAGAGAATCAAATCGGCGATTTGTTCGATGCTCCCTGATTCACGAATATCACTCATCGTTGGACGCTTGTCCTGGCGTTGCTCAACACCGCGATTTAATTGGGCAATCACAATGACGGGAATATTTAAGTCCTTTGCCATTCGCTTTAAATCCTGAATAATGTCAGTCACATCTCTGTGCAAATTTCCTGATGGGTTCGGATGTTTCAGCAATGTGAGAAAATCGATTGCCACGACATGCTTTTTCTCAGGATGTTCTCGTATATTTCGCTTAGTGGCCGCACGAATCGTCTGCACAGTGTATTCGTCACGAATATCAATCGAAAGCGAAGCGAGTGTTCCCATTGCCTTCGTATACCGCGACCATTCCTCGCGAGTAAACGATTTGGTTGGATTTCTCAATTTTTTAAGATTCACATTCGCTTCCATGGCAAGAAACCGATCAATCACCGAGCCAATACTCATGTCAATGGAAAAAAGTGTAGCAAACAGCTCATCCTTCATACAGCCGTTAAGAAAACTATTCAAAACCAAGGCTGTTTTTCCCATAGAAGGTCGTGCGGCCACGATAATCAAATCCCCATTTTGCCACCCGTCTATCCGTTCGTTCAAACAAAGGAATCCAGTGTGAACCCCGCTTAATCCGTGCATCGGAGTCTCCCGATGATACTTGTACCGTTCATGTAACAACTCTTGAAACGTAGCCGACTTTTGCGTAATCACCGACTCCAAATTCGTCGTTGCATCAAGAAACGAATACAAATCTTTTAGCAAATGACGTTCCTTCGTTCTTTCTAAAAAATCACTCGCAAGCTGATTCACATGCTGGACTGTATGAAAATCAAGAATGGATTGCTGGTATGAGTTGAAAGCAGATAAACTTGGAACACTATTCATAATTTCCGAGATATGATTCATACCGCCAAACCGTGCCATTTCACTAACGCCAAGCTTCGCAAACGATATGACACTTATCCTCTCACCATCGGATTGCATCTGTTTCATCAACTGAAACAGCCGTTTGTTATGAGAATCCAGGAAATGCTTTGGCTGCAATAAACATTCTTCCATAAGACTTGAATCGTGTAAGAGACAAGCGAGGGCAAAGCATTCATTCTCGTATTGAAACGTATATTTATCCATTTCCAATCAGCTCCTTTTGACCTTGATTATGTAAGTTTACTAGCAACCCCTTTGCATACGACCACGGTTGTTGCTGTGAAACAGCCTGTTTCATCGCCTCCAAGACGACACTCTCGCCCAGCACATCTACCCATTTCATTAATTCTTCCATTCGATTGGGCGGCAGCCAATCGAAATGGGCTTCGTAATACTTAATGACTTCAACATACATTTGATAAGCGATCTGTTTGGTTTTTAAATGTTTAGGAATGGTCACGTTTTGTGACGAGTTTTCCGCCAATTTCGGCGTGTTTTGTGACAAGATATGCCTGTTGGATAGCTTGTTTTGTGACAAACTCGACTTATTATAAGATGGGCTTGACCTCATCCGTGACGACCTATTATGTGACAAGTTGGCCGGACTTCTATGCTCTTCAATGGCCGATTTTGATCCGCAGCCAACCTTGAATTCTTCCTTTTCTTGCAATTCGTGAGAGGGAGATTTTTCATTGTCTCCTTTTGAATGATCCTGAACAACATACTCCGAGTGATAAAAAGGGATGATCGTAAACACAGTCGCTTGTGTCCCGCGTTCCCTATATGTAATTAATCCCTTTTCCATCAGCAACTCCCGAGCCGAATAATACGCCGTTCGCCCTAAACCACTCAACTCTTGAATTTCCGACCTCGCAGCCGCGAACGTATTTCTCCAACCAGTCCGATTATTGATATGCATCAACGTATGCCAAAGCATAGTAGCCGCCGAAGACAACGGATTCCTCCGCACCCAATCAAAAAACGCATTCATCTCCCGAATATAATTCATCCTTCCTCTACCTCCCTATACATTCCTACATCCTCACATTCTATATACAAACAAACATTGAAAAAAGGTACCTGTGTTACACAAAAATGTAACTAAATGTCACTTTGGTGTCAGGCACCGCCTGTGGACATTTGTCCACAAGCGGTGCCTGACACTCTTTTTACTTGTCTAGCGCAAGCAGCCTAGCCCCTCGAGGTCAAATGATCTGAGGCAATAAAAGTCAAAGAGCGGACTTTTTTTGCCTCAGATCATTTGCTTGTCGGGGCTGTTCGAGGCGCTTTTGCTTTTCTATTTTATCTTCCTTTTCAGTTCTTTCATTGCTTTGTTCCGCCATTTTTTGACGGCGGAGTAGGTGACGTTTTCTTTGATGGCGATTTCGGTCATGGTGAGTCCGTAGTAGAAAGTCAGGATGACCCATTTCTTTTGTGTTGCTGTGAGTCCGTTACAGTAAGTGAGCAACGTAGTGAGTTCAAGTGGGTCTTCCGATTCGTCGATTAGAAATTCCCAAAACTCCTCCTTCGGATAGGAATTTCGTTCGTCTCGTTTCCTCGCCTTCGCCAATTCGATTAGGATACGCCCCTTAATTGAAGTGTAGGAAAAACTCAAAAAAGAGCCTTTCTTTGAATCGAATTTCCTCCATGATTCCCACAGGGCGATCAGTCCAATCTGATAATACTCATCACGGTCCTTATAAATACTTAACGAATTCATAATGTGATAAATCATCGGTTCATACTGTTCAACCACTTCATGAAAATTCTCCACCCAAAAAACCTTTCCGGTCAGCGCGCCTTCCAATGTATTCCCGGGTTGGTTACATCATAGGGAGAATCTTTTATTCTATCTAGCAACAAAAAAACACGTTTCATAGGAAAATTTCGTCGAAACAACCTGTTTTAACGCATAAAACAGCTATTAAAAAGCGTACAAACGAGAAATAATGACATATTATTTATATTTTTAAAAATTATGAAGATTTTCATAAAATTATGGAACTTTTTGAAATGTTTTAGTATAATATACCTATAAAACGAAAAGGGGGACCTAGTGAATGGAAGTTGTTGAAACTTATAGAATTTCTCACACCACGATGGCACTTGAGGCATTCAATCACATTGAGTACAATACTAAAATTTATGATGTGGAAGGGATTTTTTATTCAAGGCAAACAATTCATCAATTGCTTGAACAGGCATGTGCATTGTATTGCACTGACTACAGAGGAAGAATCAATGCCGTTCGCGAGGCATTTAAGTATGACCAAAAAACACCTTTAGTCATTAGCCCAGACGAATCGCTTTATGCAATACCTACTCATTCTTCTAAGAATTATAACTGCAAATGGATATTTCCAGACCACGTTAAGGACTACATACCCACATCAAAAGAATTACACATCTACTTTCATAATGGACTAAAATTAGAAGTAGACATCTCCCAAAAAATATTCAAAACCCAAATAGAACGCGCACGCAATAGCCTTGTCTACTTCGCCAATTTACGAAAAATTCAACTCATTTATGAGAATCGAAGGAAGTATAAGAAGGAGTAAAAAGTTTTAATAATACTTTGATTATTAAAAAGAAAACAGAGTGTCGACTTGACGCTCTCTTCTTATTTTAGTTACTCAGCAATAAAAAATCTTCTTCTTTCCACTGTTAAATAGGGGTATGAAATATTTTCCCAATGAATATCAATCTTATTATAATCAAATAAATTGTGGGGGATATGAATGAAGAAAATACGGAAAGCGATTATTCCAGCTGCCGGTTTAGGTACAAGATTTTTACCTGTAACTAAGGCAATGCCGAAGGAAATGCTTCCAATTGTGGATAAGCCGACAATTCAATTCATAGTTGAAGAGGCAGTAGCTTCAGGAATTGAAGACATTATTATTGTTACAGGGAAAGGGAAACGAGCAATTGAAGATCATTTTGATAATGCTCCTGAGCTAGAGCAAAATCTAAAGGAAAAAGGTAAATTAGAATTATTAGAAACAGTACAATATTCTTCTAAACTTGCAAATATTCACTATATCCGTCAGAAGGAACCAAAAGGACTTGGTCATGCAGTATGGTGTGCCCGTAATTTTATTGGTGATGAACCTTTTGCTGTCTTATTAGGTGACGATATAATAAAAAGTGACACACCTTGTTTACGTCAATTGATTAATCAATATGAAGAAACGTATTCCTCCATTATAGGTGTTCAAGAAGTACCGGATTACGAAACCCATCGTTACGGGATTATTGACCCATCAGCCAGTAGTGGTCGTAGATATCAAGTAAGCAAGTTTGTGGAAAAACCTAAACAAGGAAAAGCTCCTTCTAATTTAGCAATTATGGGCCGTTATGTACTGAATCCTGAGATATTTATGTTTTTAGATAAACAAGAGACAGGTGCTGGCGGAGAGATTCAGTTAACAGATGCGATTCAAAAGTTAAATGAAATCCAGCGGGTATTTGCCTATAATTTTGAAGGAAAAAGATATGATGTTGGGGAGAAATTAGGGTTTGTTAAGACGACTATAGAATTTGCATTGCAGAATAATGAAATTAAAGATGATTTGATCGAATTTTTGGTAGAAGAAGTGAAAAAGTATAAACTATAAAAAAAACAATCATGGAAGGCAAAGAAAGAATTAAGCTGGACAGCTAAACATGCTATTGTGGAGGTTTGAGAAATTATAATGAATAACGGGGATACAAGGAATTATTGTTCTTTTGACTCTTTCACAGATTTCCCTTAATAGAGTTTGAAGTTAGAAAAATAATCCCACCTTATTATAGAGTGAGGATTATTGTATGCTTTACATATTTATTTTATTTAAATGCAAGTATTAAATAATATTTAAAAACCCAGAGTTGATTGCGAAAAATTACATGTTTTGTTATATTAACAGCAAGTATATCTAAAATATCAGAATTTTTTTAATTTGAAAATACACAAAAAAGAGAGAATGAGGGCAAGGCTTTTGAATTCACTAGTTTAACTGACTCAAAAGAAAAAGTTAAAGATAAGTTTAGACGAACATGGTATAGATTAACAAATTGTCGTGTTTGTTAAAAAGATTTAGAGATTTTCATCATCTTTACAAAGGGAACTCACAATTATAAGACTATTTCCGAAAAAGCCCTCGAAGCTGAACAACATTAATTTTTTATATACTGATCAAAAATGTTTTTTACTTTTCGTATTTAAAATGATTTTTGTGAATTAGTGATTTACTTCCAGTTTCAAAAAAGTGCTTTTATTTACCTCCTCGTATAATAAGTTT
>NZ_NAZB01000059.1:0-24778 GCF_003055045.1 Heyndrickxia sporothermodurans | reverse complement strand
ATATACACTAGAACATGAAAGAATTCCACCAAAAACGCCAAATATGAATGCTCACATTGAGTCTTTTCATAGAATTTTTGAAGATGATTGTTTATCAAGATGGCAATTTGAAACGTATGCACAAGCCTATGAATCAGTCGCAGAGTTTATGGTGTTTTATAACGAAAGACGCATGCATTCTAGTATTTTAGACTTATCGCCAAATGAGTTTTATGAACAGCAACAATGTGAAAACGTGAAAATCAAAGAGGTACGGGTTTAATCGCCCCTTCCATTTTTTCTTCCTTTTGTCCCAAAAATTATTTCAGCCATTTCTGGAATGGAATCAAGGGCGACGATAGTCGGGCGAAGCCTTTACCCTTGAAGGAATGGAAGCAATGGCTATGATCTCAAAAGGACAAAAGGAAACGAAAAAGAATGTAATTTTAAGATAAAGTGAGATTAAGAGAAATACTGTCCAAAATTCGGGGGTTAATCCGTATTGTTCTAGAAGCCATTCCATTTATTCTTATTGGAGTTATTGCTTCATCTATAATACAATCCTTTGTTACAGAAAAAATGCTACAAAAAATCTTACCTAAACATGCTTTTCTAGCTATGCTTCCTGCAATGTTAGTAGGGGCAATTTTCCCTGTTTGTGAATGTGCTATCATACCTATTGTTCGAAGGCTCATAAAAAAAGGACTACCTAATCATATTGGAATTGTATTTATGTTAACGGTCCCGATCTTAAACCCAATCGTATTTATTGCCACTTATTTTGCTTTTCAAAATAACTCCTATTTGTTATATGGAAGAATGGGATTAGCCTGTGCTGTCGCTTTCATTGTAGGTTCTTTCGTTTACGTTTTTTTTAAAAACAAAGATATATTAAAAATTTCTCTTCCAATAGAAGGTAGTCATTTTAGTAACTTAGAAAGAAATCGGTTTAGTAAGATTTTAAAGCATGCTGGTGATGAATTCTTTGATACTGGAAAGTATCTACTCATTGGTGCTTTATGTGCAAGTTTGTTTCAGACATTTCTTGATAGGAACTTATTAATTTCTATTGGAACAAATGAAGTTACTGCACCTACTGTAATGATGGGCTTTGCCTATGTTTTATCTCTTTGTTCAGAAGCTGACGCCTTTGTTGCTGCTTCTTTTAATAATACTTTTACAATCGGATCTTTGCTTGCTTTTCTAGTTATGGGACCAATGTTAGATATTAAGAATACTATTATGTTATGTGCTTACTTCCGAGTAAAATTTGTAGTTCCATTTATTCTAGTAACCTGCGTAAGTATCTATTTCCTATCCAGATTATTTGAATGGATATTTTTCTAAGGGGTGAGAAAATGAACGAGCAAAGATTAAGGACACACACTCTACTCAAAGGAGTCATCTTATCAGGCTTTACTCTCCTTTTATTTAAGATGTTATTAAGTGGTAACATCACTTACTTAATTGCTCCAAAAATGTATCCTTACCTATACTTCACCACGGTTGTATTATTTCTTTTAGGAGTTTTACAAATTTTCAAATGCACTTCAGATAAACCGAGTTTTGATTGTGAATGTTGTGAAGAACATCGGCCACCTAAAAATACTTTATGTTCTTTATTCTTATATTCATTATTTATCTTACCAATAGTCACTGGCTTCTTGTTTGCTGATCATATATTAGGTAGCTCATTAGCAAAGAATCGCCAAATACAATACAATACAAATTCTACACTATCAACTTCTAATACAGCCACTGCAAATAACGTTGACTATAATAGTGGACAAGTAACGGAAAATAACCAAAACACCACGACTGCACAGCCTCAGGAAATGTCTCAACAGGACTATAATACACTTCAGGATACATTAGAAAAGAAAAAAAGTTTTAGTGTGAACGATAAATTGTATATGCCAACAATGAACATCGTACAAGATAATCTTGACTCATTTATTGGAAAGGAAATTGAAACGACCGGTTTTGTTTATAGAGAGAAAGAATTTACAAATAAACAAATTGTTATCGCTCGTTATGTCATTACATGCTGTATAGCAGATGCATCTGTTTATGGATTAATGGCAAAAGGAGACGTTACAAAGCTAGAAGAGGATACCTGGGTTCGAGTTAAAGGAAGACTAAATAAACAGGAGTATCATTCTATGACTATTCCTGTATTTGATATTCAATCAATAGAAAAAATTAATCAACCTAAACAGCCTTATGTATACGATATAGGAATTAAAATAGATTGAACGTAATTAATGTTGGGCTTTTACGTACATTACTTTGTCTAGGCTTTAAATTTGAAAATTGAAAATATCCTATTGTTGCTTTTGAGAACTCCCCTTAAACAAGTAAAGGATATGCAAAATAAGTGCATACCCTTTACTACTTTTATTTAAGATTGATTTTTAATCAGCTTTTCAAGATTTTTTTCCATCACCTTTATATAATCAAGACCATTTTCCTGGTCCTCATCGCTTAGTCCTTCAAGTGTATTTAGAACCTCTGTTTTGGCCCCAATTTCATTTGCAAGAGTTTTGGCAACTGCTGGTGATGCTAGTTCTTCAAAATAAATCACCTTGACATCATGCTCTTTGGCAAATTTTTTAAGTTCAGCTAATTTTTTGGCGCTTGGCTCTTGTTCAGGTGACAATCCAGCTATTGGTACTTGTTGTAACCCATATTCACTAGCTAAATAACTAAACGCTGCGTGTTGTGTAATGATTTCTTTCTTTTTTACATTTTGTAGCTCTGTACGATATTCCTGATCTAACTGAGTTAACTTCTCCATGTATTTCTTACTATTATCCTCATAGCTATCTTTATTGCTTGGATCAGCTTTAACTAAGGCTGATGTTATATTTTGAACCTCTTGTTTCGCTAATGCAGGACTTAGCCAAACATGTGGATCCATCTCATGTCCATGCTCATGTTCTTCTTCATGTCCATGTTCCTCTTCTTCTACACCTTCAACCAATGAAATACCTTTACTCGCTTCTACAAATTCTAGTTTATCGTTATCATTTGATTTTTGTATGCTTTGTACCCAAGTTTCCATATAAGGACTATTATAAACAAAGACATCAGAGCTTTGAATGTTTGCTATGTCTTTTGGTGTAGGCTCCCATTCATGTGGCTCGATTGTAGACGGGATTAGTAATTCAACACTAGCTTTATCCCCTGCAATATTTTTCGTAAATTCATACATTGGATAGAATGTCGTAACAATCTTTAATTTCGATGTATCTTCCTGTGATTTTTTATCCCCTGACACTTGAACTGCTGTATCATTTTTATTCCCACACCCTACCATAAGCATGATAGCAGCAAATATGACTAAAATAGTTTTGAAATTTATCCCTTTCATCCTGTATCCTCTCCCCTTCTCCCTATCTTTTTCTCTTAAACGTAATCATTACGATTTAAAAACTAATTTGAATTTCAAACTTTTAATAAAGGGATTCGCATTCTTATTATTTTGTTTCTCTGTGTAAGGTGCGTCTTTTTAACCTAGGGCAATATTTCATTAACTCTATTCTGTCCGGATTGTTACGCTTATTTTTTGTCGTTATATAATTCCTGTCACCAGTTTCTGTACATGCCAAGGTTATCTTTACTCGCATTTCTCTTTACCTCCATTTATTCTTCTAATACTTTTACCATGAGGACTTTTTCACTCCAGGAATATGCCCTTTATGTGCTAATTCTCTAAATTTGATCCGCGACATTTTGAATTTGCGTAATACTCCTCTTGGCCTTCCGGTAATCTCACACCGATGTGTTAGTCTTGTTGGAGATGAGTCACGCGGTAACTTTCTTAAAGCTACATAATCTCCTTTTGCTTTTAATTCTTTTCTTAGTTCTGCATACTTCTTTACTAAGGCTTGTCTTTTGAGTTCTTTAACAATTTTTGATTTTTTAGCCATAAACTTCGTTTCCACACCTCTCTTCAATAGAATAGTACTCAAAGTTGATAAATTGTAATCATTACGATTTAAATTGTAAAATTTTATCAATTCAGTGTCTTTGTTCTGTTACCAACCATTCAAAAGGATCAACTAACTCACTCCAGTTCCCCATTTGTTCCTCTGTAGTTAATAAACAACGATCTAGCGCTTTCGTAATCCCGACTTTATCCATATCGATACCAATTAGGACGAGCTCTGTTTTTCTATCACCGTAAACAGGATCCCATTCCCTTCTCAATTCATCGTTCTCCTCAAGATACTCATCCTGTTGTTTTTTAGACAATGCGGCAACCCAATATGCAATGGGCTCTAATTGCACGGAAGGACCTGCTTGGGATAATAAAAGCGCTACGTCATTTCTCGTTGCACACCAAATGAGACCTTTTGCCCTTACAATTTCTTCTGGCATCTCTTCAATCCAATCATTCAATCTTTCTGTATGGAATGGGATACGACTTTTATAAACAAAGGAACTTATTCCATATTCCTCTGTTTCCGGAATGTGCTCTTCTGATTCTAGCTCCTTTAACCAACCAGCTGATTGACTCGCCTTGTCAAAATCAAATAGATTCGTATTTAAGATTTCCAATGGATCAATTTTCCCATTGATTGTTCTGATGATTCTTGCTTCCGGCTGTAATTTCCTTAAAAAAGATTCGAGCTGATTTAACTGATCGTTATTTAGCATATCGCATTTATTTAAGATAAGAATGTTACAAAATTCAATTTGATCAATTAATAAATCAGAAACCGTTCTCGTATCTTCACTTCCAACAGCTTGACTTCTTTCAAGTAATGAATCACCTGAAGAAAAATCGTGCCAAAATCGATTTGCATCCACAACAGTAACCATCGTATCTAGTTTACATGAATTCGTTAAGTCGATACCCAGTTGATCATCGATATAGGAAAAGGTTTGTGCAACAGGGATTGGTTCACTAATTCCTGTCGATTCAATAACAATATATTCAACGTCTCCTTGTTGAGCTAGCTTCTGAACTTCAATGAGTAAATCTTCTCTTAATGTACAGCAAATACATCCATTCGATAACTCCACTAATTTTTCTTCTGTTCTATGTAACCCTCCACCTTGCTTTACAAGTTCCGCATCAATATTGATTTCGCTCATGTCATTCACAATAACAGCTACTTTCATACCCTCCCGATTCTTTAGAATATGATTTAATATCGTTGTCTTCCCCGCACCTAAATATCCACTTAGAACTGTAACAGGTATTTTTGCTTTGTACGTATGCATATGCCCCTCCGTAAAAAAATAATAGTAATCATTACGATTTATAAATTACATTTTTTTCTAAGATTTTAAAAAATGATAGATAAAACACTTTTTATTATCGCAAATCGTAATAGTTACGATTTGAATAATACAATAAAATATTTAAAAAGTCAAAGTGTTTTTTCTTTATGAAAAAGAAATAATTAAAGTAATGAAAGTGATTATTTTTTTTATCAAAAAAACAAAAGTTTCCTTATATACCCGCACATCTAAGGGAAACTTTTTCTACAAATAGCGTATTCGAGTTTCACTTCGGATAAGCTTCATTTCAATATTCGTTTAACATCTTTAAGTTTCTTTTCAAAAAAAGAGAGTCGATAAATGTCTGGCATCGAAAGTTTCTTCCAAAAATTGAAACGATATGACGTATCAAAATAATGAAGGATTAACACCATTAGATTCCCATGGGTACCAATGACAACATTTTTCCCCTTATAAAACATTTAATGTTGCCGCGACACCTCTATTTTGGGCGACACGATTCGATTCTCCCCCTTCCCAGTGAAAATCAATATCTTCCCACACCTTCCGAATTACACTATCAAAATCATGTACAGGTTTTTCGGACAAAACACGTTCCTTAAAAGCATCCATTATTTCTATCTCGTTATCAATATATTTTGCAATACCTTCAACTGTTTGAATTGCACGTTTATATGGGCTTGAAATAACATGATGGATGCCTTCGTTTTTAAGAAGTTGAGTGACATGGGATGCATCCCTAATGCCCCTTTCTGACAGTGGTCTTCCTAACTCGTCAGGTGTAAAAAATGAATGTGCATGTCTAACTAAATACAGGTTCGTTACCACAAATATCCCACCTAATTGATCGTTTCAAAAGTTTTTTTAAAATACTTTGCAGCCTCAAGCATTCTCGGACCATACCAAAACATTTCACCATCAACTAAGATGGATGGAATGTTTTGCAGAAATTCAGCAAACTCCATTTGATGTTTCTCCTGGAAGGGAAAGGGTTCAGATGCCAGCAATAAATAATCTAAATTTGCTTGTAGGAAATCCTCTTTACTTACACTTGGATATCTCCCTTCAGACTCAGTAAACGGGTTAACAAAACCGATCCTTTCTAATAAAGAATTGATGTATGTATCTTTTCCGACGACCATATATGGTTTTCTCCAAATGACATAGGCTGCTCGTTTACCTTGGACATTCGGAAGGAATTGAAATTGAGATGTGATCGTATTAACCAGTCGGTCGGCTATTTCTGCACGATCAGTAACTGCCCCAATATCATTAATCATCCGGTAAGCTTCATCTACTGATTGTACTTCCGCGACAAAAACAGGATAATGCTTTTCCAATTCTTCAACCATTTCCTTCGTATTTTCTTCCTTTTCAGCAAGAATTAGATCTGGTTTCAACTCATGAATCACATCCAGCTTAACCTTTTTCGTACCGCCTACAATTGCAGCATTTCTTACTTTCTCTTCCGGA
Organism: Heyndrickxia sporothermodurans; assembly: GCF_003055045.1. NCBI lineage: Bacteria > Bacillati > Bacillota > Bacilli > Caryophanales > Bacillaceae > Heyndrickxia > Heyndrickxia sporothermodurans. The sequence continues at coordinate 18,073 of NZ_NAZB01000059.1, read as the reverse complement.
TGAATGCAGTATTTGGTCCTTCCAACAATTTCATTTTCAAGTTGCAATGAATACACCGTATCTGTAATACCTGGACAAAGTGAAATTATTCGTTTTGGAGGATACTCATATTCAATCAATCTACCGAGATGATCTTTCGTTGTTTTTATCAAAATAATATCCCCTTCCTGTTTTGTTGGATACCGTTTATACTCTAAGTTATTTTATTAAAAAATTACTTAATTTTCAAAACAAATGAGTTTTTAAGCATGATAGTAGTCAGCCCAGCACTAACGGCGTATAATTTCTATGTATGTAAAAATGCGGGAGGAATTCATCATGGGTGAACTTTCAAAGACGAGATCCGTTCTTCTAATCACATTCCTAGTTTTAGTATGGGGGTTATGCTGGCCAATTTATAAAATTGCGCTAAATTACACCCCACCTATCCTGTTTTCTGGAATGCGTACTTTATTAGGAGGAATATTACTACTTCTCATTACCTTTCCAAGATATAAACAAATTCATTTCAAAGAGAATTGGCATATTTATTTAATTTCAACGATATTTAATGTCATTTTATTTTTCGGACTACAGACCGTAGGATTGCAATACTTACCATCCGGTTTATTTTCTGTTATTGTCTATTTCCAGCCTGTTTTAGTCGGTTTCCTTGCATGGGTATGGCTTGGTGAAAAAATGTCCGGATTAAAAATCAGCGGCCTTGTTTTAGGTTTTCTTGGTGTTGTAGTTATTAGCTTTAAGAGCTTTAGTGCCGAATTATCAATTGTGGGTGTAGTATTGGCTCTTATAACAGCAATCAGCTGGGCAATAGGTACCGTGTTTTTGAAAAAGGCGGGGGCAAAAGTGGACGCTCTTTGGCTTGTAACGATTCAATGTGTTATAGGTGGCCTGGTCATGACCGGCGCCGGATTAGAACAAGAGAGCTTTTCCGCGATCCAATGGTCAGCACCTTATTTATCAGGTCTATTCTATGGAGCTATATTCGGAATTCCGTTAGCGTGGCTTACTTATTTTACCCTTGTCCGATCAGGAGAAGCAAGCAAAGTAGCAACGTATACTTTCCTTGTCCCACTAATCGCACTCGTGGTTGGAACCATTTTTCTACATGAACCAGTTACCATTTATTTAATTATTGGTCTGATTCTAATTGTCTTTAGTATTTATTGTGTGAATCATACGCCAAAGGTACAGCGTGTTCAAAGCATTCAAGTGGGATCATCTAGTGAAAATATGTAAGATAATTAAGAAAAAAAGCTCTACTTTTTATTAACGGGTTCGGTTATTGGGTAGAAAACGTTAATTAACAACCTCATCGGGGATACAATTCGTATATGAATTGGTGTCCCCCTTTTTGTTGTTATAACAACGATTAAACGAATTTAACATAATAATTAACACTTCAACACGCATACAAATTGATGCCACCGCATAAATTTTTGCAGTGTTGTTAAAACCCACGCTAAAACTATTGTGGATTGGGTTGTCCAAGGTCCAAATACTAATAGCATTGATAATGAGATTTAAGGCGCTGGCACGCTGTAATTGATCTTGTAATGCTCTTTCCCTAAGTTCCCCCTGTTTCCCAAAGAAAATAGCCAGTGCCAATGCATTCATAGCTACTCCTTTATTTAATCCACGTTGAATTCGTCGACGCAATGTTTCGCTAGAAATATAATCTAATATAAACAAGATCTTATCTATACGCCCCATCTCTCTTAAAGTTGTCGCAAGGCTATTTTGATGGGAGTAAGAACCTAGTTTTCCCATGATGAGAGAAGCAGAGACCGTTCCTTCACGAATAGAATGTGCCAACCTTAATACATCATCAACGACAGTGTCGCCCTTACGTAATACTTTTAGAAGTTCGTCCAACTTCGGCCGGTTTTTCCTTTTGCCGGATTCTTTTTCTTCAAAAATTTCGTCTACTTCATAATGATTCAATGCATCGAGTTGTAATGATAATGACTGATCTTGCGTACTTACACGAGCATAACCAAATTTTAATATGAATCTCCCCTTTCTACACACATTAATTATACCAAAAAGGGTTTTAAGGCATAGGTATTGGTTTTTTGTTTTTGGTTATAGTTTTGGTTATGTGTTTAGGTAGTTTTTAAGACTTTTAGAGAATTTCACACAACATAACCAAAAACGGTCGTTTTCGGTTATAAACGTCTTATCATGTTCAGCTCATAATATCTTTTTGAAATGCCGTACTCTACCTTAATCCAATAAAAAGATAAATAGCCGTTCCCCATATAAAGAGAGCTGAGCATTTATTGAAAATAATCATAAAGTTTCCTGTGCCGTCTAGCTTTCTCATAACTGTACCTGCTAGTGTCAGTCCAAAGAACCAAATCCAAGATACTGTGATACAGGTTACAGTGAAGAGTACTTGCTCTGTCCCGACATACTTTAATGCACTTGTTCCAATAACTCCCACTATATCTAAAATTGCATGTGGATTTAGTAAAGATACAGACAAGGCAAAGAGGATTTGTTTATTCATCGATAACGCTTTACTCGATGTAGAAGTTGTAGGTTCAGATCGCCAAATAGAGTAACCCATATAAAGTAAAAACAAAATGCCTATAATTATCAAGCAAAGTCGCATCCATTCGAATTGCAAGACGATGATTGATAATCCAAAGACAGCTAAAAGTATCAAAAACGTATCACATACTGCTGCTGTAATTGTTGCAGGAAGTGCACTAAGTAGCCGTGGTTGTGTAGCACCTTGTGAAAATACAAATACATTTTGTACCCCTAAAGGTAAAATGAGTCCAAATGCGAGTATAATCCCATGAATAATTGCTTCCATATTATCATCTCCCTTTCACTTATACTGTAACTATGTTACAACTAAAAGAAAACAACCAATTGGATGGCTTTTTATCCAACCAATTTAGAGAGGAAGGTTTTTATGCATTGGAAGCCAGATAGGCAGTCCCATCTTACAGTTCATGTGCAAATCGTAGAATGGATGAAGACTCGCATTGAACGGGGGGATTGGACAGTTGGTACTAAACTTCCGACACAGCGTCATCTAGCAGCACAATTTGAAGTGAATCGAAGCACAATTAATCTTGTCCTAGATGAATTAAAAGCAGATGGTTTGCTTGAATCGAAAATAGGTTCAGGTACATTTGTAGCAAATAATTCATGGAATGTCCTTTTAGATAAATCACAGCCCAATTGGCAGCAACACATTGAAGCTAGTATTCACAAACCAAACTACCATACGATTCAACTGATTAATGAATGTGAGCAAAATGATAACATCATACGTCTTGGTACTGGTGAGTTATCCCCTGAGCTACTTCCAACAAAACAAATTGAACACTCATTGAAATCACTTTCATTGGAATCCAGAGCAATCGGATACTCAGAACCACAAGGTAGTAAAAAGCTACGAAGTATTTTGTGTGAGTATTTAAAGAAAAGGGGCATTGAAACCGCACCGGAAAATATTTTAATTGTTTCAGGTGCACTTCAAGCGCTTCAATTGATTGCCGTAGGATTACTTGAAGAAGGGGCGATTATCTTTCAAGAGCACCCATCGTATTTAAATTCAATCCATCCATTTCAATCTGCTGGGATGCGTATGATACCTGTTCAGCGTGATGACAATTTAACCAACACATTACGAGTTGCCAAAAGAAAAAGACAATCCCTTTTTTACTGCGTGCCAACGCTACATAATCCGACAGGTCGCAATTGGACAATAGAGGAAAGGAAAGCCCTATACAGTACGTGTAAGCAACTACAAATCCCGATTATTGAAGATGATGTGTATCATGAACTGTTATTCGAATCATCTTCTCCTGCACTAAAGTCATTCGATCAATCGGGGCAAGTATTGTATGTAGGGAGTGTTTCGAAAACGCTAAGTCCTGGATTACGTATAGGATGGATAGTAGCTCCTGAGCCGGTTATCCAACGGTTAGCAGATATTAAAATGCAAACAGATTACGGTTCAAGTGCTTTTTCCCAAGAAATTGTTGCACACTGGATCGCGACTGGATTATATGAATCGCATATTCTCCAACTCCGCGAACAATTGAAATTAAGGGCTACTTTTGTAGAAGAAATTTTAGAACAGCAATTTCAGCACATCGCAACGTGGGAAAAGTCTGAGGGAGGTTTCTATATATGGCTTCGATTCAATGAACCTATTGTGAATAAGGCATTATTTCTGAATTTACTCAAGAAAAATGTACTTATCAATCCCGGTTACATTTACGATACAAGCGATTTACATCACATTCGCCTTTCCTATGCTTATGCATCATTAGAGGAATTAAAGGAAGGGTTGAATATTTTAATGGAACTAACCCGTCGCTAATTCACACTTATTTTATGTGTTATTTTGCACATCAACAGAACAAATTCTATAGAATCAGAATTTTATTTATAAACTACAATAAAAAATAGCAAGTGTGTGTTTTTTTATTTTGTTCAGCAATCGGACCAATAATTGAACAACACTAGATTTTAAAATGACAGCGTCGTTGTTTGTTATTGAGGGAAAAGAGTTTATAGGAAGAAAATTTAACAACAATTAATTTGAACACCGTTCTATGTATGCGGACATTTTCCAATGGGAAGATTTGATTTATAAAACTGATATGACTGGGTAAGCGAATTAAAACTTTCTAAGAAAGAGCAACTTGGCGAAATAGACGCATTATTTACAAATGGTTCCCCTAAGTCATTTAAGAATGGGATGGCAAACAAATTACCAATAGGTGCGAAAATTTATTCCGCAAAAGAGCGTGGAGACATTTTAATTGCTGAATACAATGGTGAAGAGAAATATTATTTAGCTCTTGTCGAAGGGTAAATGAGGACGAATTTGATAGATTTCTTATTGATCAATTTGATTATTGACTGAATTTTCATTCATTTCGCAAGGGAAATAATCAAAACAAGTGGCTGGAGTTATCAAATTTACTCATTATTTTAATAGCCTTTATACATATTGTGGTAAAATTAAATAATCGATGATATGAGGTGATTCGTTTGGTTGTAAATGTAGTAATCATACTTATTTTGGCTTTAGCTGTTTTCGCTTCAATTGCTGCGTGGATAAATACGCATACTATTTTAAAAGACTTATCAGAAATAAAGGATCAGTTAGGTATCAAAGAAATACGGAAACCTTCCTTTTTTGATAAAGATCTGGATAATGACTAAATAAATATATCTATTAAGTCTGAAAACCTAAAACGTAGAAAGACCTCAATAATGAAGGATACTAACAAATCCTCCAATATTGAGGTCTCATTTTCCAACATTCTTTTTATCTTTACTCTTCCCTCTGATATAACTAATTGTCCAATAAACTATCAAAAGAATAATCCAGTATCCTGCTTTCTAAGACGTGAAAACACTGGAGATCTTAAAGAAAATAAGTTATTAATGTAACTCGAATAGAATTACGATAATTGGAGGAAAGATGGAATGGGTATGAGAATGCATAGACGGAGAATTTCCGGTTAATGTATAAAGAGAAGGCTTAAAAAGCAGAAATAGACGGAGGTATTCAGGTTAACATCCCTAAATAAGTCAAAATCCAAAGAATTGTATAATATAGTCGGAAAAGCTTCCCTTATTTTTAAGGAAATATGGGTATTTTCCAATTTAAACGGAATTTCTCCGCTTATTATCAAACATAGATAAATCAACATTCAGTTATAACAACCAAAATCAAATAACTTGTCAGATAATCTGATTCATTGGCAGGAGAATGACAATATACCATGGTAATTGCATCTATTTTAGCAATTCAATTTTTAGATAGAGAAGATCTATTCGCAAATTGTTATTTGCTATGTGATTTATTGTGCGATTCTATATGCTAATTCGTTCAAAACATTGATACAGCAAAAAAATAGGGTGAGAAAAATCCCTTCGATTTCGCACCCTATTTGCATTGTTCTTTACTGTTTTGCACCTTAAAAGAAAACCCGTTAGAGGTTTGTCTTTTATGATACCTTTTGAACGTTCATTTCATTACCTTCTAACCGGTTCTTCCTCATTTCAGCTGAAGCTGTGAAAAGAACATCTGTTGAAGAGTTAAGTGCTGTTTCACAAGAATCTTGTAATACCCCAACAATAAAGCCTACACCAACAACCGTCATAGCTACATCATTCGGGATTCCGAAAAGACTGCATGCTAGTGGAATTAAAAGTAAAGAACCACCAGCTACCCCTGATGCTCCACAAGCACAAACAGCAGATAGAACACTAAGAATAATAGCTGTTGGGATGTCGACTTGGATGTTTAACGTATGAACTGCAGCAAGTGTTAACACAGAAATTGTTACTGCTGCACCTGCCATATTGATCGTTGCGCCTAGCGGAATCGAAACGGAATAAGTATCCTTGTCTAAACCTAGTTTATCGCATAATTTCATATTCACTGGAATGTTTGCTGCGGAACTGCGTGTAAAAAATGCTGTAATCCCACTTTCCTTGATGCAAGTTAACACGAGTGGATATGGGTTTTGACGAATACATACGTAAACGATGATTGGATTAACAACTAGCGCTACGAAAATCATGCACCCGATTAATACAGCAAGTAATTTTCCGTAACCAAGCAATGATTCTAGTCCATTTGCAGTAATTGATTCAATTACTAACCCCATAATTCCAAATGGCGCAAATTTTATTACCCATGTAACAATTTTTGAAACGGCATCAGATACATTGGAAATCATTGTTTTCGTTGTAGCAGGGGCATTTTTTAATGCTACTCCAAGTAGGATTGCCCACGATAATATACCAATATAGTTCGCATTATATATTGCCTTAACTGGATTATCGACAATATTCAGAAGTAAAGTTTTCAAAACATCCACAACACCACCTGGGGCTGTCAACTCTGCATTCCCAGTAGCTAGTTTCAAGCTTACTGGAAAAATAAAACTTACTATAACGGCAGTAAGTCCTGCTAGAAAAGTTCCTAAAAGATAGAGAACGATAATCGATTTCATATTCGTCTTTTGTCCACTCTTATGTTGTGCGATGGCTGACATGACCAAGAATAAGACCAATATTGGTGCAATCGCTTTTAGAGCCCCTACAAATAAAGAGCCTAGAATAACAAAAGGCTTCGCTATACTCGGGAGGGTGATGGCTAATATAATCCCAATAATTAAACCTACGATTATTTGCTTAACTAAACTAATTTGATTCCATTTTTTCACTAGATTCATTGTGTGTCCCCCCTGTTGTATGTAAACCTACAATCCTCTATAGAATATTGTAAGAATACTTATAATATTAGTTTATATTTAATAATATTGTAATGAATATTTAGATATATTACAATAACTTTATTATTTTTGCTAAAAAATATAGGTTTACTTAAGAGATAAAAAAGAACGCTGAAGATATCAGCGTTCAACTAACTTATAATCTATAATTTTTTTACTTGCCATTTTAATTAAACTACAAGAAGAATAACAACAAAATAAATAATCATCGCAAAGAATCCCACAGGTATAGCAAAACGTGCATATTGTAGACTCGTAATTTTAAGCTTTCCAGCCGAAATGATATTCGGAATGTTCCCTGGGATCAGCATTCCACCACTAATGATCAAACCTAATAATAATGCCTGAATTGTTGATGGACTCATCGCCGGACTTACCTCTGCGGCAGCCAGTGTTGCATTATCTAAAATCGCAGAAATAATGTTAATCCAGTACATGATGAATGGATGCAAGTCTAATAGATATTTTTCGATAAAAGGTTGAAATCCCGCTCCTAACAATGTTAAAGCCATGACAAACAAATATATTTTTAAGCTGCGAATAATAATTTCGGCATAAGATTCTTTTTGCGAAGATATCGTTTTTTCAATATCATTCAATGCATTCGCTTCGGCAGCTGATGCTACCTCATTTTGTGCCAAAATCGCAGCAGACTCTTCACGTGACTTAACCATGAATGCGGCCAAAACGCCAAAAGCTGCAACACCCGGGATGACATATACGCCAATTGATTTCAGCAAATAAAAGAAGCTTTCATCCAGTTTACTTACAACAATTGTTGAAAGTGGTTCTCCAATTGGAGTAAGGACAGCCCCCATTCCAATTGCAAAACAAGCCAAAACTACTAAGCGAATTTCTGATTGTCGATCAATCTTTAATACACTTACAACCGCTACAAGAATAATTGCAGCAATAATGGCAGTGATGACACTGGAAATTAATCCAAGGATGATCACAAATAAGGCAATAAACAATCGATATGGCATCGCTTTACTGATCCCTAAAATTCCTTTTTCAATCGGCCCCTGGAACCATCGAAACAATAAACCTGCAACAAGAACAGCTAGTGTAATATTAATCGGATGGACCAACGCCTCTTTCACAAGATGCCAATCTAATGCTTGACTAACTAGAACTGACAGAACCCCCATAATAAATAAGAATACTTCTAAATTTTTTTCCACCACATGTGTAAATGGCAGTAGCAGTACAAGCAGCAAGATGATGGATAAACCAATAATCATTAAGCAAAGTCCTCCCCTTTTATCTATTGATTATTTCTAAAAAATATAAAAAAGCCTGTCACTAAGGGACATACGTATCCCTTGGTGACAGGCTCCTCCAATAAAGTTAATGGTATTTAATTTTTGTGTTTTAGATGTGATATTTTTCGTTTAAAAAACAATTAAATTTTATCAACTAGTATTATATTAACAGTAACTAGTCATTTTTACAAGGTTTATTTTATCGGAATACTCAGACCGCCAAAATATTAAATTAACAATACATTAAGTTCACTATTAGAAAATATTATTATTTTGTAGAGTGAAAAGTGCTTCATAAGAAACAATAGGATGCCGCAGCATCCTATTGTACATTTTTTTCACATATTTAATTAAAAGTCTGCATTTCCTGGTGTACGAGGGAATGGGATGACATCGCGGATGTTCTTCATTCCGGTTAAATACATGACAAGTCGTTCAAACCCAATTCCATAGCCTGAATGCTTTGTACCACCGTATTTTCTAAGCTCAAGATACCACCAGTAATCTTCTTCAGACATACCAAGTTCTTTAATTTTATTTGCAAGGACCTCTTCTCTTTCCTCCCGTTGGCTTCCCCCGATTAACTCGCCAATACCAGGAACCAATAGGTCAGTTGCAGCTACTGTCTTACCGTCATCATTTGCTCTCATATAAAATGCCTTAATTTCTTTCGGATAGTCGGTTACGAAGACCGGACGCTTATAAATTTCCTCGCTTAGATAACGTTCATGTTCCGTTTGCAAATCCGTTCCCCATTCAACAGGGTAGTCAAATTTCTTACCAGAGTTCTTTAATATATCAACAGCTTCAGTATAAGTAACCCTTCCAAAATCGGATTCTAAAGCATTTTTCAATCTTTCAATTAGCGTCTTATCAATAAAGCTATTAAAGAAGGCCATTTCTTCAGGTGCTTCTTCAAAAACGTAATTAATTACATACTTAACCATTTCTTCTCCGAGGTCCATGATATCCGGTAATTCTGCAAAAGCCACTTCCGGCTCGATCATCCAGAATTCTGCGGCATGTCGTGCCGTATTAGAATTTTCTGCTCTAAATGTTGGACCAAAGGTATACACATTACGGAAAGCAAGAGCAAAAGTTTCCGCATTTAATTGACCGCTAACGGTTAAGTTGGATTCTTTGCCGAAGAAATCAGCACTTTCGTCCACTTTTCCGTCCTCGTTTTTTGGAAGCTGGTTCAAATCCATTGATGTTACACGGAACATCTCCCCCGCGCCTTCTGTATCGCTTCCGGTAATAATAGGTGTATGCACATAGACAAATCCTTTTTCTTGAAAGAATTTATGAATGGCGTACGATGCAAGGGATCGTACTCTGAAAACGGCGGAGAAGGTATTGGCTCTCGGACGTAAATGAGCGATTGTTCTTAAATATTCAAGAGAATGTCTCTTTTTTTGCAAAGGATAAGCTGGATCCGATAATCCTTCAACAACAATTTTTGTCGCTTTAATTTCAAATGGCTGTTTCATTTCAGGAGTTGGAACAAATTCACCTTCTACTAAAACGGAAGAGCTAATAGGTAACTTCGTGATTTCTTTGAAGTTATCGAGGGTATCTTCAAAAACGACTTGTACACTCTTAAAGAATGTTCCGTCGTTTAATTCCATAAAACCAATGGTTTTAGAGTCGCGAAGAGTTCGAATCCAACCCGAAATTTGCACAGTTTGTTCGTTAAATTTTTCTTGATTTCTGTATAAATCTTTTACTACGGTCTTTATCATAATTAGCCTCCATATGGTAATTTTTCACAATAAAAAAGCCTTCTATCCCATAAAAAAGGGACGAAAGGCTAACTTCCGCGGTACCACCCAAATTGTCATAATATGACCAACTTTAAAGCGACTATTGCTTATCCAGTCCATAACGTGCTGGTAACGTCTAAGCCTACTTAAGTTATCCCTTTCGGTTAGAACTCAAAGGTGTTCTTCATTCATGCTTCATCACCAGGCTTCCACCGTCCCCGGCTCGCTATCGAATATAGCAAAAACTACTTTCCTTTTCATCGATTTAAAAATATGTAATTTTAAAAATGACTTATTATTGTAATAATCTATCACAAAACATAATCCTTTGTCTAGTTGCCCCCTAAGATATATACCGAAAGCTTTATTGGTCAAACATTTTAACGTATGCGGATCAATATAAGCTGTAATTGATAAACAGGATTGAGCAATAGACAAAGTCGTTAATTTAACAATATCTGAACTTCGGGAAATCCTTTATTACATCAAACCAACTAGGATACCTTATTCTACTCAAAAATTCCAATGATTGTATACATCACAGCTTTCAACTTTCAATCATCTTGAATAATTCGTGACAATTATGTCCTTTTATAAATGAACATTTTATGAAGTACATCACAATATGCTGTTTTTATTAATAAAACATATTAAGATGGTGTCAAATTGGTTTACCAGTAAATATTAGGATTCATAGGTACCTATATCCATCATTAGAAAGGAGTTTCATTTATGAGAATGAAATGGTTAACCTTACCAATGGTTTCCGTACTCATGATTGTACTATCAGGCTGCGAACCATTAATGGTCCTTGATCCGAAAGGTCCGCAGGCAGAGACACAGGCGAATGATATTATCGCTTCTATTCTAATTATGTCATTTATTGTTATTACGGTTTTCGGATTACTCATTTATATGTTAATCAAATACCGTGCTTCAAAGCAAAGCAAGGATTATGAACCACCTTATGTAGAAGGGCATCCATTGGTTGAGGCGATTTGTGTAGGTATTCCAGTGATCATTGTCACTACGCTTTCAATCATGTCGGTGATATCCAACTATAAGGTAGAAGCAACGCCAAAAGGTTATGAAAATCAGGAACCTCTTGTCATATATGCAGCTTCATCCAATTGGAAATGGCATTTTAGTTATCCGGAAGAGGAAATTGAAACAGTCAATTATTTATATATTCCAACAAATAGACCAATTGAGTTTAGATTATATTCATATGGCCCAATTACAAGTTTCTGGATTCCTCAGCTTGGAGGACAAAAATATGCCATGTCAGATATGATAACAAAATTACACTTGGCCGCAGATGTTCCAGGTGAACTCATGGGACGTAATGCTAATTTTAGCGGTAAAGGTTTTGCGGAAAATACATTTAATGTAAAAGCAATGTCTGAAGCAAAATTTCAGGAATGGGTTCAAGAAGTAAAAGAAACAGCTAAGCCTTTAACTGAAAAGAAATTTAATCAATTATTGGAACCAGGTCATGTTGGACAATCCACTTACACTGGTACCCATTTAGAATTTGCGCCTGCTCCAGAAGGCGAACACGCAGGACATAATCATTCGAGCACGAAAGAAGAGAATGATGAAAACCATGATTCCAATGAAGAATCATCGCACGATCATTAATATTTTCAAGACTACTATTTTGAAAGGAGTCTGAACAAAATGGACTTTTTCGATAGATTTGCTATCCCAAACCCGAGTATTGCCATCTATGCTTCCATGGTTTTGATTGGACTTACCTTACTGGCGATTCTAGTCGGACTAACCTATTTGAAAAAATGGGGCTATTTATGGCGCGAATGGTTAACGACTGTCGATCATAAACGAATTGGGATTATGTATTTAATATCTGCTTTACTTATGCTATTCCGTGGTGGAGTAGATGCCATTATGATGCGCGCACAGCTTGCCGTTCCTGATAATAAGTTGCTCGATGCACAGCATTATAATGAAATTTTCACGACACACGGAATTGTTATGATCATTTTTATGGCGATGCCTTTCATTATGGCTTTAATGAACTTCGTCGTACCATTGCAAATTGGCGCACGCGATGTAGCGTTCCCACGTTTAAATGCTTTAAGCTTTTGGTTATTCTTTATGGGTGCGATGCTCTTTAATATATCCTTTGTTATCGGTGGTTCACCTGATGCGGGATGGACTTCATACTTCCCATTAGCCGGTAATGAGTTCAGTGAGTCGGTCGGCTCGAATTACTATATGATCGCGATTCAAATTGCAGGTCTCGGTACGTTAATGACAGGAATCAATTTTATAACCACGATTCTTAAAATGAGAACAACTGGTATGACCTTAATGAGAATGCCAATGTTCACATGGGCAAGCTTAATTACAAACGCGATAATTGTCTTTGCGTTCCCAGTTCTAACGGTTTTACTCCTTATGGGGACGATGGACCGGCTTTTTGCCACCAATTTCTTCACTACAACAAATGGTGGAATGGATATGCTTTGGGCAAACCTGTTTTGGGTTTGGGGACATCCAGAGGTGTATATATTAATCTTGCCTGCCTTTGGAATTTATAGTGAAGTAATCTCAACCTTTTCTCGCCGTAATCTTTATGGTTATAAATCGATGGTGGCGTCAATGGTCATTATCTCGCTCATGTCGTTCCTTGTTTGGGCTCACCACTTCTTTACAATGGGGCAAGGAGCATTAGCGAATAGTATATTTTCCATTACAACAATGGCCATCGCTGTTCCGACAGGGGTAAAAATATTCAACTGGCTGTTTACACTGTGGAAAGGAAAAATTGAAATCACCACACCAATGCTTTATGCCCTACTTTTCATCCCACTCTTTACAATCGGTGGGGTTACCGGGGTCATGCTAGGAATGTCTGCGGCTGACTATCAATATCATAATACGATGTTCTTAGTGGCACATTTCCACATGGTGATTATTCCTGGTGTTGTATTTGCGATGTTAGCAGGCCTCACTTACTATTGGCCTAAAATGTTTGGCTTCATGCTGAATGAAAGAATCGGAAAATGGTCGGCATGGATCATTGGTGTTAGCACACTTGTGGCTTTTATGCCAATGTTTTTCAGCGGATTAGATGGGCAGGCGCGACGAATGTACACCTATTCTGCATCGACTGGGTTCGGACCATTGAATATGATTTCATTCATCGGTGCGCTGGGCCTAGCTGCAGGTTTTATCTTGATTGTGTATAACATTTATTATAGTACGCGATATGCATCTAGAGATATTGGTTCTGATCCGTGGAATGCACGTTCATTAGAATGGGCAACTCACACACCAGTTCCAGACTATAATTTCGCGATTTCACCGCAAGTTAAGTCTAAAGAAGCTTTTTGGGATTCAAAGAAAAATGGTGAACCATTATTTAAAGGAAAATACGAAAAAATTCATATGCCAAATTCAAGTGGAGTTCCTTTTATCATGGCGAGTATTTTCTTCGTCTGGGGCTTTACCTTCGTATTTAGTATTTGGATTCCATTAATTCTAACCACAATCGGTATCTTTGCATGTATGGCTTTCCGCTCTTTTGAAAAAGATCATGGCCATTATATTGAGGTGGAGGAAATAACAGAAACGGAAAATAGATTGGGAGGTAAAGCAATATGAAAATAAATCCATCGCTCCCTCTTGAATATCAAACAGAAGAAAATCGTTTGAAGATCCTTGGTTTTTGGATTTTCTTAGGCGCAGAAGTCATGTTATTTGCTACCCTGTTCGCATCATACTTTACTTTATATAATCGAACAGGGAATGGACCAAGTGGTGCAGAAATTTTTGAAATTACACCTGTTTTAATTGAAACCATTTTACTTTTAACAAGTAGCTTTGTAATTGGTTTAGGCATTCATGCGATGCGAATCGGTAACAAGAAGGCGATGCTCGCTTTCTTTGCCATTACCCTTCTCCTTGGTTTAGGATTTTTAGGATTTGAAATTTATGAGTTTATTCACTATGTTCATGTAGGTGCTGGATTGCAAACAAGTGCTTTTACGGCGATTCTTCTAACTACATTAGGAACGCATGGGGCCCATGTTACCTTTGGATTATTCTGGGGACTGTTCATTATTTTACAGGTAAGAAAAGATGGATTGAATCCTGAAACAGCTAATAAATCATTTATCTTTTCACTTTACTGGCATTTCTTAGATGTTGTGTGGATCTTTATATTTAGCTTCATCTACTTGAAAGGAATGATGTAATGATGAAGGAATTATTCCCATTCAAACAAGTCATGGGGTTTGTGTTTTCGCTCATCCTAACTGTTGTCGCTCTCGCCGTTTATTTCTGGGATATGTCATTTGCAGTTGGCATGACAATCCTCCTTGTTACTGCATTTATACAAGCCGCTGTTCAATTAGTTGTATTTATGCATGCAGGCGAAACTGAAGATAAAAAGCCTATTTATATAAATATTTATTATGGTGTATTTATTGCTTTAGTAACCATATTTGGGACCTTACTTTGTATGGTCTGGGGTTATATATAAATATATTATGTAAATTAGTTGCATAAAACAGCGCATAGATTCTATTCATCCATGCGCTGTTTCTATTTTAAATTTTATTTTTTTATAGTAGTTGCAATTTTCTTATGATGATTGGATTTCTTATGCATTTCTTCCGTGAGGACAAAGAAAACTCCCATAAGAAAAATAAAAACAGCCCCCATAACCGTTCCAAGACCAATTGCTGCCAATGTGTTGTAACCGCTCTCATAATATCCGATAGAAAAAAGAATGATGCCTACAGTCAGCAATGTACCCCCGACAAACTTAACGGTCGATAATAGTTTCATATGATCATCCTCCTTCTTTATATTATTCAATTAGTTCACATAATTGTCAAATACTTTTCAGGATTTGGATATATTTTTGTTTAAAAATTACTTGACTTATAAAAACGATCTTTGTTTTTTAGTATTATGGGGATAACCGCTGATAAACCATTATCAGCGGTCAAATAGCAACTCCAAGAAGTGCTATGGCAGGAATCCTTCTCCAGATTGTCAGTGAATATGCTTTATTAAACATAGTTAAGTGCCTTACGAAGCAAGATCCATAGTCATGCAATCCCAAGCTACTTTTTTGATGGATTATTCTTGATATTTCGCGAAAATTATCATTTTGCCGTTTTCGTTTAACCATCTTTCTATGTATAATGAACCGAAAGATAAGCTTTCTAATTTCTGCTATTGCTTTTTTATAGGCGTAACTACTGCAAATAAACTATCTGTTGGATCAGATACATTCACTTCAATGATTTTAAATCCATTCGTTCCATTTTTGCAGTCGTTGTTCTTTGTTGATTTTAACTGAATGTTACCCATTTCCTTCTCTCCTCCATATAAAATTACTCACAGTAGGCAGTATATGATGAATTTCAAAATATGTTCCATTATTTTTCTAATTTAATCATCCATTTTATATTGCAAATAAATAAGGCTGTCCGAATTCATTTTAATGTTTACCCGTAAATAAAATCAGGTTATAATGAAAATTACGTAATTTCGTATATCGAAATGATTTTTTGTAAAATTTAGCGAGGATACGGAAAAAACCGGATGCACATCTGAAATACTAATTTAATTGAAAGGCGAGGAAAAATTGAATACAAATACACCTAGTGGAAAAAAACGAATACAACTTGCTTTACTTTTAGGATCACTTGGACTTTTGGGACCTTTTACAATAGACACATACTTACCGTCCTTCCCTACTATTGTAGAAGATTTTGATACGACGGCTTCACTTGTACAAATTAGTTTAACGGCTTGTTTATTAGGACTGGGGTTAGGACAATTATTTATTGGTCCATTGAGTGATGTAAAGGGCCGTCGAAAACCTTTGTTATTTTTTCTATGCTTATACTTATTAGCTTCTATACTCTGCTCATTTGCACCTAACATCTATTTCCTTATTATTGCTCGTTTTATCCAAGGTTTTTCTGCAGCCGGAGGTCTTGTGGTCTCCAGAGCTGTTGTAAGAGACTTGTTTAGCGGAAAGGAACTGACTAAATTTTTTACATTAATGGTATTAGTCGGTAATCTTGGTCCAATCATTGCACCGGTTGCTGGAGGGATCATCCTTTCTTTTACAAAGTGGAATGGCGTTTTTATTGTATTGGCTTGTATTGGCGCTATTTTAATTTTCACAGTTTCATTGAAACTAAAAGAATCGTTGCCAGTGGAAAAACGTGTACCTAGTAACCTGCCTCAGCTTATGGGCAATTTTGGTTCATTATTTAAGGATCGCGAATTCATGGGATACGCGTTCACTCAAGGATTTACGACTGCTGGAATTTTTGCCTATGTATCTGGTATTCCATTTGTCTATCAAAATATTTACCATGTCACACCTCAACAGTTCAGTCTATTATTTGGCGTGAATGGATTAGCATTAATTATCGGAAGTCAATCGGTTGGCCGCTTTACGTATACCATTCCGGAGCGGACGTTTTTAAAGATAGGGTTAGCAATCTCTAACGTATCGGGTTTATTCTTACTCATCGCTCTACTTTTAAAAACACCGTTAATTGCAGTGGCAATCCCGATTTTCTTTTTCGTCTTATCGATCAGTATCATCGGAACGACATCTTTTACATTAGCCATTGAGTCACAAGGACATATTGCGGGCAGTGCCTCTGCACTATTAGGATTATTGCCATTTGTACTTGGCTCCTTATCGGCTCCACTAGTTGGAATCGCTGGATCGTATACTGGCATTCCAATGGGGGTTACGATCTTTGGTTCTAGTCTTCTAGCCTTTCTTTCCTATTTTGTTTTGGTTCGGAGAGGTACAATTGGGGTACAGAGGGCGAAATCTACGAAAACAAGTTTCTAAATCATCTTCACCCTGTATTCCGATCCATTTGACCTTTTATTAAAAAAATCGGCTCTCTCCTTTACGAAACGGAAGAGCCGATTTTTCGTTAATCTAATTTCCTTTGTTTGATGGTGTCCTTACCCTAACTGACGTTTAAATTTTTTACTGGCGAAGAAGTAAGCAATGACCATAATGCCGACGCACCAAGCAAGCGCAATCCAGATATCGTTGCCAACAGGACCTTCATATAATAGGGCACGAATCGCATTCACAATTGAAGTCACGGGCTGATTCTCAGCGAACACACGGACAATTTTAGGCATCGTTTCGGTCGGCACAAAGGCCGAACTGATAAATGGCAGGAAAATCAGCGGGTACGAGTAAGCTGTTGCCCCTTCCATAGACTTCGCTGTCAAGCCGGGAATGACCGCCAGCCATGTCAGCGCCAGCGTAAACAGTCCGAGTATCCCAGCTACCGCAAGCCAATCCAGAATATCCGCGTTGGAACGGAAGCCCATTAAGAGCGCGACAAGGAAAACTATCACGAGAGTCAGAGCATTGGAAACAATCGAAGTTAACACGTGAGCCCACAATACCGACGAGCGCTTGATGGGCATAGTAATGAAACGCGCCATCAGCCCGCTCTTTACATCCGTAAACAACCGTAGGGAAGTGTAGGCGACGCCGGATGCGATCGCCATTAGCAAGATTCCTGGCAATAAATAATTGACATAGTTGTCTGTTCCTGTCTTTATGGCGCCGCCAAACACGTAAACAAATAGCAGCATCATCATAATCGGCGTAATCGCCACCGTAATAATCGTATCTGGGCTGCGCATGATATTGCGCATTAAACGTCCTAGTAATACACCTGTTTTGCTTTTCATTTATATTTCCTCCTCGTATAATAAGTTT
>NZ_NAZB01000006.1:0-15505 GCF_003055045.1 Heyndrickxia sporothermodurans | reverse complement strand
CTGTAAGTGGTAGCTAGTGCCACCTTTCAATTCTCCTTCATGCGAAGGAAAAAGTTATCCGGTATTAGCCCCGGTTTCCCGGAGTTATCCCAGTCTTACAGGCAGGTTACCCACGTGTTACTCACCCGTCCGCCGCTAATCTGAAAAGGAGCAAGCTCCTATCAGATTCGCTCGACTTGCATGTATTAGGCACGCCGCCAGCGTTCGTCCTGAGCCAGGATCAAACTCTCCAAAAAGATGTTTGAAATAGCTCTAGTTAAAAAATAAATTAATTGACGTTTCGTTTTGTTCAGTTTTCAAAGATCAATTGTTCTTTGCGACTTATTAATATTATCAGACTCAATATTAAGTGTCAAATGTTTTTTCTTTTTCAATATCACTTGTTTCAGCGACATGTATTATAATATCACTATTTCAGAATAATAGTCAACCCTTTTTCTTAAAATAATTTCCTGAATATATCAATAGAAAATAGGAAAATCCGCAAAATGCGGATTTTTAACCTATTATCCACGTTTGAATAATCGTTAAACCTACTACTCCAGGGATTCCTAATAAACCTGATACTGATGTAGTTACAAGATTAATCGGAACGTGAATACCAAATTGTCCACCGAACTGATTTAAAAAGAATAAAAACAATGCACCAATCGCAAGTCTAATAAATATTTGCCCGATAATCCGAAACGGCTTTCCTGTGAATCCCGCTATTAATAAGAGAAGAATTAATCCAGAAATAACCGCAATGATTATTATTGGGTTCATCGTACCACCCCTTACCTTACATTGTACTATCCATTTTATGAACAGATTGTCCAAAAAGAACTACACAATGTAAAATTAGTGTGGTTTACTTTTTTATTCTGATATTTCTAGCTTTCGCCTCACGAAATAAAAAGAAGTATTTCATTTCAGCTATTTTCCTTTGGAAATGAAGTTCTTCATCATATTCAAAGCTCATTTCAACTAAAGATTTTTGTTGAAGCCAGTTTTTCCTAGCTCTTGCCATTAAATCAATTAATTTTTGGTCATATTCATTACGCAATTTTAACTTTCTATTGAACATGTGAATACACCTCGTTTTTCATTATACTTCTCTTCGTCCCTCTAAAGCTTTAGATAAAGTTACTTCATCAGCATATTCTAAATCGCCACCAACCGGTAAGCCGTGGGCGATTCTTGTTATTTTTATACCTGATGGCTTAAGAAGACGGGAAATATACATGGCAGTAGCCTCCCCTTCAATATTAGGGTTTGTTGCTAAAATAACTTCTTGCACAGTTTCATCTTGTAGTCTTTTTAGTAAATCAGGAATATTAATATCTTCAGGTCCTATTCCATCCATCGGTGAAATCGCTCCATGAAGTACATGGTATAACCCATTAAATTCTTTCATTTTTTCCATAGCTATTACGTCTTTCGGGTCTTGAACAACACATATAATACTTCTATCTCGGCGTGGATCCTCACAAATATAACAAGGATCTTGATCAGTGATGTGACCACATACCGTACAATAACTTAAATTTCGTTTCGCATCGACAAGTGCTTTTGCAAAGTCGAGGACAGTATCTTCCTTCATGCTTAGCACAAAAAATGCCAGTCGGGCTGCGGTCTTCGGCCCAATACCTGGCAATTTCATAAAGCTATCCATTAGTTTCGTTATTGGTTCTGGATAATGCATGCTTTTTTCCCCTTAAAAACCTGGAATGTTTAAACCTTTGGTAAACTGTCCCATTGTTTGATTTGTTAGTTCCTCCGCTTTTTTCAATGCATCATTCGTTGCAGCAAGTACTAAATCTTGAAGCATTTCGATATCTTCAGGATCAACTACTTCCTCTTTAATATTTACTTCTACGATTTCTTTATGCCCGGAGACAATTACCGTAACCATACCGCCGCCAGCAGTACCTTCAATACGCTTTTCACCTAATTCCTCTTGAGCCTCCGCCATTTTCTTTTGCATTTTTTGCATTTGTTTCATCATGTTTTGCATATTTCCCATTCCACGCATTATATTTACCCTCCATGTATTAATCCCGACTGATTCGCAAGATTATTATATTTATTATTTAGGATTGAAAGGCGTACCTTTGCAGCTTAATTTGCTTTTTAAAGATAAGATTTCTAATCCTTTATTTCAATTAAATCCATACCAACTAGTTTTTTAGCTTCTGCTATAAATGGGTCTTCCGCTGTTTCATCCTGTTCTTTTGGAGAAGTCTTTTGACTTTGGATAAAACTTTCGCGGATTGAATTCCATTGATCTTCAGGTACTCCGATCATTTGATAACCGATTCCTGTTAATTCTTTCAAAACAGATGTAATCGCTTCTAAAAACTTTTGATTCTCCATCGCCATTTGGCAATGAATTTCATATTTAAATTTTAACACAAAAGCATTAGTTGAAGCAGCAACTGGCTCTGCATCATTTAAAAGTGCGGATTGAGAACGCATTTGACGTTCATTCAGTTGAACAAGCATGTCACCCCATCGACTTTTAATTAAATTTAAATCCTGTTTTGTTGCTACTTTTAATATATCATTTATTCTTCCTGTTTGTGCCCTAAATCCCTTCCCAGTTCGAGAAGCCTTTTTTACAGGCTGCTTATTTACTGATTCTGTTTGCTGAACTCCATTAGTTTTAAGGTCCTGTACTTCTTTTTGCAGTTTTTCAATTTGTTCTACTAATTGATGTACATCAGCATGAGTACCTGATTGATTTTTGATTCGGGTTTCACATAGTTTTATTAATGAAACTTCTAAATAAATTCGAGCAAGGTTTGAGAATTTCATTTCTTGTTGAGTTTTATTTAATATATCAATGTATTCATAAATTTGTTCTGAGGAAATTTGATCAGAAAGCTGACGAAACTCTTCATCAAGCATGACCCTTTCAATCGCTTCCTCAAGTGCTGGGGCTGTCTTATATAGAAGCATATCACGGAAATATAAAATTAAATCTTCAACAAAACGTGTCGCATCTTTTCCTTGATACAATAATTCCTCAAACACATGAAGTGCATCTGCAATATTTTGTTCATAAATAGCCTGCGCTAATTTATTTAAATAAGATTGGGAAATTGACCCGGTTACCGTTAACGCATCATCTACTGTCACTTTCTCTTGACCAAAGGAAACCGCTTGGTCCATCAAGCTTAGTGCATCCCTCATTCCGCCTTCAGCAGCGCGAGCTATGATCGTTAATGCAGACTCTTCAAATTGAATACCAGACTCAGTTGCTATACGTGCCATTCGCCCTGTAATATCTTGAGCAGTGATTCTTTTAAAATCAAAACGTTGACAACGTGAAATAATAGTCAATGGAATTTTGTGCGGTTCAGTTGTTGCCAAAATAAATATAACATGTTTTGGCGGTTCCTCTAAAGTCTTTAAGAGAGCATTAAACGCTCCAATAGAGAGCATATGTACCTCATCAATGATATATACTTTGTACGGAACAACATTCGGTGCAAATTTCACTTTGTCTCTAATATCGCGTATTTCTTCAACACCATTATTAGAAGCTGCATCAATTTCAATAACATCCGGAATTGATCCATTTGTTATTCCCTTACAAGCATCACATTCGTTACAAGGCTCGCTAACTGGTGCCTTTTCACAATTGACAGCTTTAGCCAAAATTTTTGCAGCACTTGTTTTCCCCGTACCTCTTGGACCGGAAAAAAGATACGCATGTGAAGTCTTTTGTTGCAGGAGGGCATTTTGCAATGTTTTTGTTACATGTTCTTGTCCCACAACATCCTCAAAGATTTGCGGACGCCAAACGCGATATAATGCTTGGTAGCTCATTTACCCTCCTCCTTTTTCTTCTTCTCCTGCACTTAATTAGTACAAAAAGCCTTACTTTTCTCATATTATACCTTATCCATCACTAATTTAACATTGTGAAAACGAATAAAATAGTTATTGATTATATGCTTATACTTTAATTCATATTTATGACGGTGTTAAACAAAAAATAAAGAAAAAACCCATCCATTAGGATGAGTTTAATTATGTAGAGTAAACTGCCGTGCACCTTCCCTCGACTAGCTCCCATAAGCGTTACTTAAGCAGTTAGCTCGGCTCAGGCTGCCCTGCGGCACATGGAAGAGTCCACTTAATGCTGCTTCCTTCCGGATCTGACATGGTTCATGGATTTCCATTGCGCAGGACCCAAGCGTCAACACCACTTACTCAAGGCAGGCCCTACAGGATACTAGCCTCAAGAAGGGATTCAGTCTTGCTAGAGCGGATTGCAAGTACAGGGCACCGCTACCTCCCCACCTAGCACGGCAAAATTGATACCAAATATAAATGCGTTTTATCAACGCAAGATAAAGTATACTATTTTTCATAAAAAAAAGCAATGGATTGTAATTGTTAATTAGTGGATTTACTCAAGTTACCTTTTTTCTTTTCGCTTTTCTTTCGCAGGCGTATTTCTTTAAAAAAATTACTTAACATTTCACTACATTCGTTTTCAAGTACACCACTCACAACTTCGCTTTGATGATTAAAACGACAATCATTTAGGAGATTCATTAATGTACCGGCGCAACCAGCCTTTGGATCGCTAGCTCCATAAACAACCCTTTTTATTCTTGACAGAATAATTGCCCCGCTACACATCGGGCACGGTTCCAACGTTACATATAGATCTGCATCTTCTAATCGCCAAGACTCCACTTTGTTGCATGCCTCTTGGATCGCTAATATTTCTGCATGGGTAATTGCATTTTGGGTTGTTTCCCTTAAATTATGCGCAGAGGCAATAACCTCACCATTCAAAACAATCACCGCACCAATCGGTACTTCTTCTTTTTCTTTAGCTTTGATTGCTTCCTTTATAGCTAAATTCATATAATATTCATCATTATTTTTCACATTCAAACCAACCTTTGCATTATTTACTTATTCCTCATTATATATTAGAAAAAAGATTTTAGAAAAAGTGTGTAATTCAACATGACTTTCTAAATAGGATCATAGAATGGTAGTAGAGCCTATCTGTTCGAAGGAGGGTACGTATGCAAATCCATGTAGTAAAACAAAATGAGACATTGGCAGGTATAGCTAGTACCTACCGAGTCCCAAGAGAGGAATTAATAGTCGCTAATGAAATTCCAAACCCTGATGATTTGGTCATTGGGCAAACAATTGTCATTCCAATAGTTGGACGTTTTTACTGGGTGAAACAAGGGGATAGTTTATGGGGAATTGCACAAAAGTTTAATTTGTCTTATACGGAGTTAGCACGAATAAATGGAATATCAGTAAACCATCCTTTACACGTTGGTATGCAATTATATATCCCACCGAAGAAAAAAGTAGATGCTGAATTCAATGCATATATCGAACCTTTTGGTAATAAAGTTTCCCAAGCATTAGAGAACAGTGCGCGAAAAGCTGCACCCTATTTAACGTATTTATCACCATTTGCTTTTCAAGTAAATCGCGATGGATCATTAGTGGCACCACCGCTCGGTAATCTCGCAATTATTGCAAATGCAAATCAAAATATATTAGTGATGGTGATTAACAACCAAGAAAACGGGCAATTTAGTGATGAATTAGGAAGGATCTTATTAAACGATCAAGAAATTCAAAATAACTTCCTGAATAATATCGTAAAAACAGCTAGGCAATATGAATTTCGTGATATTCATATCGACTTTGAATTTTTACGGCCAGCTGACGAGGAAGCATACACTCGGTTTTTAAGAAAAGCAAAGGCGAGATTTAATCAAGAGAATTGGATGCTTTCAGCGGCACTGGCACCAAAAACAAGTGCGACACAAAAGGGACTTTGGTATGAAGCACATAATTACAAAGCAATTGGGGAAATCGTTGATTTTGTTGTTATTATGACATATGAATGGGGCTATAGTGGAGGTCCTCCAATGGCAGTATCTCCTATCAGCCCTGTTCGGGATGTTTTAGAATATGCAATAACAGAAATGCCCTCGAACAAGATTTTAATGGGACAAAATTTATATGGATATGATTGGACACTTCCCTTCACCCCCGGAAAAGATACAGCAAAAGCTATTAGTCCGCAACAAGCAATCCAACTTGCAGCAAAATACAATGTTCCCATTAATTATGATTCGACTGCACAAGCTCCTACCATCGATTATGTAGATGAAAATAACAAAAAACATAAAGTGTGGTTTGAAGATGCTCGCTCTATTCAGGCTAAATTTGATTTGATAAAAGAATTAAAACTTCGTGGAATGAGTTATTGGAAACTTGGACTTTCCTTTCCACAAAACTGGCTCCTCATTGTTGAAAATTTCCATATTGTAAAAAAATAAAACCCACCCCTTTCAAATAAGAAAGGGATTTTTTTCATTTATCTACAAATATTGATCATTTTCTTTTATTTATCCCTCATATAAAAACATGTGATAAAATAGCTATTGGCTTAATTTTAATTTAAATTTCTATTCCATATAAAATGTAAAAAAGAACAGAGTTATATGAATGGTCAACCATGAGGAGGAAAATAAATGGAGAATTTACCGTTTATTACGGTTGAAGGACCAATTGGAATAGGAAAAACCTCTCTAGCGAAAGCAATCTCAGAACATTTTCATTACCATCTTTTAAAGGAAATTGTAGATGAAAATCCGTTTTTGGAAAAGTTCTATCAAAATATAGAAGAGTGGAGCTTTCAATTAGAAATGTTTTTCCTCTGTAATCGCTATAAACAGCTCGAAGACATCAAGAACAATTATCTAAATGCTAATCAACCTGTCGTAGCAGATTATCATATATTTAAAAATCTCATTTTTGCAAAGAGAACACTAAAAGAAGATCAGTATTTTAAGTACTTAAAGATTTATAACATTTTAACAGATGGTATGCCTCAACCAAACATAGTCATTTATATTCATGCGAGTTTAGATACTGTTATGAAACGAATAAGGATGCGGGGGCGGGACTTTGAAAAAAACATAAGTCCCGACTATATTAAACAACTATCCTCTGATTACGAAAAATTTATGGAGGATTTTATGCACACCCATCCTAATATTCCTGTCCTTCAGATCAATGGGGATGACCTAGATTTTGTGAAAAATTCATATGACTTAAATTATATAATTGAAAAAATCACGTTATTATTACAAAAAGGGGTAAAAATCAATGGAACTTCGAAATAAATATTCAATCCCTAAAAATACGGTTATTACAGTTGCAGGAACAGTTGGAGTTGGGAAATCAACGATGACGAATACATTAGCAAATACATTAGGATTTCGTACCTCATTAGAAAAAGTTGATACAAACCCATATTTAGATAAATTTTATCAAGATTTTAAACGTTGGAGCTTCCATCTGCAAATTTACTTTTTGGCTGAACGATTTAAGGAGCAAAAAAGAATGTTTGAATATGGAGGAGGATTCATACAGGACCGTTCCATTTATGAAGATACAGGGATTTTTGCACAAATGCATTATGAAAAAGGAAACATGTCTGAAGTTGATTATCAGACATATACAAGCCTATTTGAGGCAATGATTATGACTCCTTACTTTCCTCACCCTGATTTACTTATTTATCTAGAGGGTTCGATCGAAGATATTTTGGAGCGTATTCAAAAGCGTGGAAGATTAATGGAACAGAATACCCCTGTTGAATATTGGATTGAAATGCATAAACGTTATGAAAACTGGATTAATTCCTTTAATGCATGTCCTGTTTTACGAATCAATATTAAAGACTATGATTTAATGAATGATGGGACAAGCATAGAACCGATCATTGAAAAAATTAGCTTTTTCCTCAAACAAACGAAGGAATTACAAAAGTAAAAAAGATTTTCTAAGCAAAAAAATAGTCGTCAACCAAATTGGTTGACGACTTTCTATTTGCACTCCATTTGTTCATGATAACAAAAAATCCGTTACTAGGTAACGAATTTCATTAAATCTCCAATGATTTATGCGCGTTTTGTTTTATTAATGGCGGAGGAAGAGGGATTCGAACCCCCGCGCGGTTTAACCCGCCTGTCGGTTTTCAAGACCGATCCCTTCAGCCGGACTTGGGTATTCCTCCGTATCGACAAGAAATAATATATCATGGAATAATAACCGTGTCAACATTCATTTAAAACTTTTAAAAGAGGAGGAAAATCCTCCTCTTTATTACTAGCCTTATTTTAAGCTAATTTTATCTACATTACGCATATATGGGCGTAAAACTTCGGGGATAACTACACTGCCGTCCGCCTGTTGGTAATTTTCCAAAATAGCCGCAACAGTTCGGCCAATAGCCAATCCAGAACCATTTAATGTATGGACATGTTCAGGCTTAGCATTGGCATCTCTTCTGAAGCGAATATTTGCTCGACGCGCTTGGAAAGACTCAAAATTACTGCAAGATGAAATTTCCCGATATGTGTTATAGCTTGGTATCCAAACCTCAATATCGTATTTCTTTGCAGCTGTAAACCCTAGATCAGCTGTACACATACTCATCACTCGATATGGCAGACCAAGCAATTGGAGAACCTTCTCAGCATTTCCTGTTAGCTTTTCTAATTCATTATATGAATCTTCCGGCTTTACAAACTTTACCAGCTCCACTTTATTAAATTGATGCTGACGAATTAAGCCCCTCGTATCACGACCGGCAGATCCAGCTTCAGATCGGAAACATGCACTAAATGCAGCATAGTTAAGCGGTAATTGATCATTGTTTAATATTTCATCACGATGTAAATTTGTCACTGGAACTTCAGCAGTTGGAATAAGGAAATAATCCTCGCTATCAATCAAAAAAGCATCCTCTTCAAATTTAGGTAATTGACCTGTACCTGTCATACTTGTACGATTCACCATATAAGGTGGTAAAATTTCTTCATAGCCATGCTCTTCGACATGTAAATCCAACATAAAATTAAATAATGCTCTTTCCAGTCTAGCACCCAAACCTTTGTAAAATACGAACCGGCTGCCCGTTACTTTTGCAGCACGTTCAAAATCCAAAATATTTAAATCAGTAGCTATATCCCAATGTGGTTTTGGTTCAAAGTCGAACTCACGAATCTCTCCCCATTTGCGGATTTCCACATTGTCATCCTCTGTTTCCCCGACAGGCGTACTTTCATGAGGAATATTAGGAATAGACAACAGTAAATGATCTAATTGTTCTTCAACAACTCGTAATTCATCATCGAATTGTTTAATTTGATCCCCAACCGCACGCATTTCTGCAATTAAATCATCCGCGTTTTGTTTTTCTCTTTTTAATTGAGCAATTTTTTGTGTTACTTCATTACGTTTGCTTTTTAGATCCTCCGTCGCAACAATTAGTTCCCTCCTCTTCGTATCAAGTTCCTCAAATTTATCAAAATCTGAAAGATCTTCACCTCTGTGTTGTAGCTTCTCTTTTACTTCATTAAAATTAGCTCGTAAATATTTGATATCAAGCATTTATAACTCCTCCTTATTAAAAAATAAAAAACTCCCGTCCCTAAAAAGGGACGAGAGTTACCCGCGTTGCCACCCAGTTTGAAAGTATAAATACTTTCCACTTAATCGATAACGGTTTTACCCGAAAGTACTTACTAATAAGAAAGACAAAAGCGCCTTAGGCGGCCACCTTACCTTATTTCGTTCAGTACTTTACTCAAGGATGGATTCACAAGCTTCCTTCATCGGTTTACACCAACCACCGACTCTCTAGAGAAGTCAATCTTGTTACTATTTCCTCTCACTGCTTTAGTCAAGATTTTAACAATTAATTTACTACAATTATACCCTATTTGCAACTATTTATTACGTTTTTTATATTCTTTTACCATATTAATAAAGTATTGTGTCAATCGAAGATCATCTGTCAATTCGGGATGAAAAGAGCACCCTAAAATATGTCCATCACGTGCTGCGACGATTCTTCCATTATGCTTTGCGAGAATTTCAACATCCTCACCAACCTCCAAGATGTGCGGAGCACGAATAAACACAGCATTGAAATGATCTGTCACACCCGCAATAGCAAGATCCGCCTCAAAACTATCAACCTGCCTGCCAAATGAATTTCTTTCAACGATAACATCCATAAGACCCAGATGAGGTTGATCATAGCCTTTAATTTCCCTTGCTAACAATATTAGTCCCGCACAAGTCCCGAAAATTGGCTTGTTTTGTTGGCCAAATTCACACAGCTTGTCCATAAAGTCATACTTATCAAGTAAACGGCGCATTGTCGTGCTTTCTCCACCCGGAAGAATTAACCCATCTATCTCATCTAATTGTTCCCTTTTTTTTATTACGACAGCTTCTTCGCCACAGTTTAGAATAGCCTGAACATGCTCTCTAACAGCACCTTGTAGGCCTAATACTCCAACTTTAATCATTCCCAAAACTCCTTACCAACCTCTATCTTGCATACGTGTTTCCGGTGTTAATGTTGAAATTTCTATACCTTTCATAGCAGTTCCAAGATCTTTTGAAAGATTAGCAATTAGTTCATAATCCTGATAATGTGTCGTTGCCTCAACAATTGCCTTAGCAAATTTTTCAGGGTTATCTGATTTGAAAATACCTGATCCAACAAATACACCGTCTGCACCTAATTGCATCATTAATGCTGCATCAGCAGGAGTTGCTACCCCACCTGCAGCAAAATTTACGACAGGTAATTTCCCAAGTTTTTTAATTTCAAGTAATACTTCGTATGGAGCACCTAATAATTTAGCTTCAGTCATAAGCTCATCCTCATTCATGCCTACTACTTTACGAACCTGGGCATTCACCTTTCGAATATGACGAACAGCTTCAACAATATTTCCTGTTCCTGGTTCTCCTTTTGTCCGAAGCATAGAAGTTCCTTCTCCAATACGACGTGCCGCTTCCCCTAAATCTCTACAACCACAAACAAATGGAACAGTGAAATCTTTTTTGTTTAAATGATATTCTTCGTCGGCTGGAGTTAAAACTTCACTCTCATCAATATAATCTACACCCATCGATTCAAGAACACGCGCTTCAACTATATGACCAATTCTAGCCTTCGCCATAACTGGTATACTAACAGCATTCATTACTTCTTCAACAATGCGAGGGTCAGCCATTCTTGCTACTCCTCCAGCTTTACGTATATCAGCAGGAACTCTTTCAAGTGCCATAACTGCAACCGCACCAGCTTGTTCAGCAATTTTTGCCTGTTCAGCGTTAATTACATCCATAATTACGCCGCCTTTTTGCATCTCAGCCATTCCACGTTTAACTCGATCTGTACCAAATTCCACAATCCTCAGCCCCTTACCATAGTTGTAAAATACAAAACATTTTAATTCTTTAAAGCCTATTTTAAATAAACAGCAAAAAGGACACCGTGTCAAGACAGGTGTCCCCAATAAATTTTATTTAATTCTTAAAACCAGCCTTTTACCGTGGAAGTAATCCCACTCCAAACATCAGAAAAAAAACCGCCGACCCCACGCATCATTAGTACAAACCAATTTGCCTTCTCAACTTTATCAGCCGTAACAACATTTACAGTAGCATATTTATGTCCATCCAAATAACCGAAATCATTTTTGCCACTATATTCTGCAGTCAATGTTCCAACCTTTTCACCTTTTTTAACAGGGGCGGTTAGTTCACCCGATTTATTAAGCTTGTCCTTATCAATATTAAAAGAAGGCTTATAAAGCTTTTCTTCACCATTTTTTATAACAACTTCTAATGGATTTTGTGTTTGAATGTTAACTTTCTTTTCCTTCCCTTTTACTACAGGAATTGATTCATGTTTTTTAACTTTATATCCCTTTGGAAAAATTTCTTTAACAGAAAAATTCGCAAAGGCATAATCCATCATCTTTTTCGTCTCGTCGAATCTTGCCTTATAGCCGCCCTTACCTTTTCCATTCGTCGCATTTTGTACAACTGTAATTACACGCATGCCATTTTTTTGAGCAGTACCTGTAAAACAATATCCTGCAAATTTAGTCGTTCCAGTTTTTAGACCATCTACACCACTATCCTTTGTTCCATATACTAGTGTAGGAAGCATCCAGTTCCAATTTTCCATATTAATATCTTCGTCTGGGCCTGCATGGAATTTTGCTTTTGGAATACTAGACGTTTTTAATACCTCTGGAAAATCATTAATTAAATGGGATGCTAATTTTGCGGTTGCTCTAGCAGACATAATGTTTTCATCTGTTGGACCTGATCCTTTTGGTTGCATTCCTTTTAAATCTTTATTATTAAGTCCAGTACTATTAACAAACTTATAATCTTTAAGACCTAATTCCTTCGCCTTTTCATTCATAAGTTTAACAAAGTTAGTTTCAGATCCAGCAATCGTTTCCGCAATTGCAATTGTAGCAGCATTAGCGGAGTACATTGCCATTGCTTGATAAAGGTCCTTAATTTTATATTTCATATCTTTTCTTAATGGTACATTTGATAGATTCGTATCATGTGAGATTTTTTGAACATAGTCACTTGGAGAATATTCTTGATCCCATTTCACTTTTCCTTTTTTAATTGAATCCAAAAGGATATATTCGGTCATCATTTTAGACATTGAGGCGATACCTAGTGCTGTATCTGCATTTTTTGCATATAATACTTTTCCTGTACTAGCTTCTACTAAAATTGCTCCATCCGCGTGTATATCTAATACATCTTCGGCAGCTAAAGCTGTTTTTGGCAATTGTATAATACCAAATATCAATGAAAAAGCCATTATAAAGGCTATTACTTTTTTCAATCTCTTATTCTTCACTAACATGCCCTCCATCAATTTTTAATACACTTTCGTTATTTTATCATAAATTTTTGTATAATAGTAGCTATGTTAAGTATGCTCTTAGTAACAAAAAGTGGCAGGAACTATACTTTAGGTATATGTTCCTGCCATTTTGGTATATATAGGTTCACCAATGCTTATGATAAGGAATAATTTGGTGCTTCCTTTGTTATTTGGATGTCATGTGGATGACTTTCTCGAAGGCCGGCTCCTGTCATCTTGATAAATTGAGCTTCATCACGCAATGCCTGCAAATCTTTTGTTCCACAATATCCCATCCCAGAACGAATTCCTCCTAGTAATTGGAAAATTACATCTGAAAGTGGACCTTTATATGGAAGTCGACCTTCAATGCCTTCGGGAACAAATTTTTTCGCATCTTCCTGAAAATAACGGTCTTTAGAACCCTGTTCCATCGCAGAAACTGATCCCATTCCACGGTATACTTTAAAACGACGGCCTTGGAATATCTCCGTTTCTCCGGGACTTTCAGATGTTCCTGCAAGTAAACTTCCTAACATAACAACATGTCCGCCCGCAGCCAAAGCTTTAACGATATCTCCGGAATATTTTATTCCTCCATCAGCAATAATTGCCTTTCCATGTTTTCTTGCTTCTGTTGCACAATCGTATATAGCTGTAATTTGCGGTACACCTACACCGGCAACTACTCTCGTTGTACAAATAGAACCAGGTCCGATACCAACTTTTACAATATCAGCCCCTGCAAGAATTAGTTCCCTTGTAGCATCTGCAGTTGCCACATTCCCTGCTATAATATTTAAATTAGGATATGCATCTCTAATTTCACGAACTGTATCAGTAACGCCTTTAGAATGGCCGTGTGCTGTGTCAATCACAATCACATCTACATTCGCTTTTACAAGTGCTTCCACACGTTTCATCGTATCTTTTGTAACACCTACAGCAGCACCAACGAGAAGTCTGCCTACATTATCTTTTGCCGAATTTGGAAATTCAATTACCTTTTCAATATCTTTAATTGTAATTAAACCTTTAAGCACACCATTTTCGTCTACTAAAGGAAGTTTTTCTATCTTATGTTTTTGAAGGATTTTCTCCGCTTCGCTTAATGTTGTCCCTACTGGAGCAGTAACTAAATTCTCTTTAGTCATCACATCAGAGATTTGTATGGAAAAGTCCTCAATAAAACGCAAATCGCGATTTGTAAGAATTCCTACTAATTTTAGTTCCTCTTCGTTATTTACAATCGGAACACCTGAAATTCGATATTTCCCCATCAAATGTTCTGCACTGAAAACCTGATGATCAGGGGTTAGAAAAAAGGGATCTGTAATGACTCCACTTTCAGAACGTTTAACTTTATCAACTTGCTCAGCTTGTTGTTCAATGCTCATATTTTTATGGATAATTCCTAATCCACCCTGTCTTGCCATTGAAATAGCCATTTCAGCTTC
The DNA here is from genome assembly GCF_003055045.1 of Heyndrickxia sporothermodurans. Lineage (NCBI taxonomy): Bacteria > Bacillati > Bacillota > Bacilli > Caryophanales > Bacillaceae > Heyndrickxia > Heyndrickxia sporothermodurans. The sequence goes on along the minus strand of NZ_NAZB01000006.1, from coordinate 1,291 downwards.
AGTAACAGTATCCATTCCAGCACTGATAATTGGAATATTTAACTTCAAAGATTTAGTTAGTTCTACTTGTAGATTAACATCCTTTGGTAATACTTCAGATTTAGCTGGAACTAGTAACACGTCATCAAACGTTAAACCTTCTTTAGCAAATTTAGTTTCCCACATTTCTATTCCTCCTGCTCCAAAAATATTATTAGTAGGTTATCAATTGGTTAAACTACTGTCAAGGAAATCACGATATGTCCAACTTTTCTAATAATTCGGAGGTGATTATTTTGCAAGATATTTGGCAAAATCTAACATATTTTCACTCCGCGGAAAACGCCCAAAAGTTTCTGCATCACTGTTACAAGGATTCTCTTTATGATAAAGCTGAAATAAAGAGCTATGAAAATTGTTACCCTTTTATATATTATTTGCAACATGGGGAGATTTACTATAATCAATCCTCAATAGCTCCAATGGCTATTAAACCAGTATTACTTTTTTATGGCCTTATACACTTAATAAAGGCTTGTCTACTTACTGTAGACCCAAATTATCCCGCAACAACCTCCGTATTGGCCCATGGGGTTTCTTCGAGAAAGAGGAAGAAGCAACAGTATCAATTTATTAATGATGAAATAAAGATTCAAAAACTAGGATTGTGTACTCACTTTGCTAAGCAAATGTTTCACGTGGAACGACTGGATGGGGAAAAAATCATAATGAAGAACTTATTAGAGCAAATTCCGGAACTAGACGATTATTTTTTATTTAACCAGCATCAAAATATTTTTGTAGTACATAAACTTGATCAGACCTATAAAATACCAATTTCTATATTAGACAATTATCACTTTACGTTAGACAGTTTTGCGCGATTTATTAAGCAAAAAAATTGTATCGAAATACAAACGATCTATACGGAGGGGAAAAATATTATGATACAAACAAATAATAATTCTCGTCCGTTACTTCCCTTTCGATTTCATTTATTTAAACAGGAGTATTGTTTGCCTTTCAAGCAATCGAAATATATTAATTATCCAGACCTATTGGTGCATTATTTATTGCTATATAACTTAAGTATGATTGCCAGATATGAAACGGAATGGTGGTGTGAGCTTTTAAAAACAACACCGACCAATGACTATTCATTAATAAAATCCTTTTTATCTATATCTGCTCAAAAAACGCCCTATTTAGTTTATCAATATTTAAGAGAACAACGATAATATTCGTTATATGAATATAGACAAAAAAACACAGAGCATACACTCTGTGTTTTTCATTTGCCTGGCAACGTCCT
>NZ_NAZB01000058.1:0-10124 GCF_003055045.1 Heyndrickxia sporothermodurans | reverse complement strand
TTTTTAGGGGATTTCTCTTTAACATGTACAAGAATGAATTATGATTCTCAGGTAAAATATGTGTATACTCTGTTCCTTCACGAAGGATAATTTCTGCCATCGTAATAGGTACCAAACTATTCATTGGTCCTTTTACTCCTGCAATATCACCTGAATAAACTCGAATCGAACCACCTTCAAAGTTCACTACAGGAGCATCTTCAACATAGATGTTTTGATAAGCTGTTTCTGTACGCTTCAAACTTTTTGGAAGGTTTAGCCATACCTGTAATGTATGAATCAAGTCATCATCATAAGCCTCTTCCGCATGTCTAGCTGCCCATCCAGCATTCATATATTGAACATCACCAGCATTTAAAAGGCTATAGCCGCCCGCATTATCTATATGTTCAAGCCTTCCATCAACAACATACGTTACAGTTTGAAAGCCTCGGTGAGGATGATCGGCGAAGACTCCACGCTTATACCAGTCTTCAGCCATAAGAATAAAGGGAGAAAATTCTTGATTCCTCTCAGGATTAAGAATAACTCCTTGTTGGACATGTGGATAACCATTTTTATTATATGTTGGATACCAAAAATCTTTTATATCTCTATGAAATATTGATTCATTAGACATTTCAAGTCCTCCTTTTTTGGATCTATTACACCGTGTGATTAAACATATTGATAAGCTAATTTCTCTGCTGTTTCAGTTACTTTACGCATTCCATTTTCAATGATTTCCTCTGCTTTATCGGGACTTGCATTATGTCCCTCAATAACAACCTCTTCAGTAACTTCCATACCAAACATTCCAGCAAATATGCTTCTCATATAATTCACTGCATGTTCCATATTTTGCATTTCCGGTGAAGAATAATACCCACCTCTTGCATTCATTAGAATAATCTTTTTCTCTGGCATTAAGTAGACCGGCGAACCATCTGGACCGTATTTGAATGTATAACCCGCTTCATCAATGTAGTCAATAAATGTATGAAGTTTAGCAGGAACTGTTAAGTTCCACAACGGGAAAACAAATACAACTACATCTGCTGTAGCAAATACATCTTTCGCTTTTTGTTTTGCAGCTAGAAGGCGTTGTTCTAATTCCGATAGTTCTTCGCCACTTTGTAATTTACCGAAAGCATTGAACAATTCCTGCCCAAAGTAAGGCATATCTTCTTCAAAAACATCATAGACAGTTACATTAAGATTTTTTGCATCATTTATAGACTCCATAAAGGTTTCATACATTTTACTAGATACACCCTCTGGGCGATTATTTGCTTTAACTACTAATAAATTCATTTAATAAATCCTCCTAAATTCCTGTTCCCACAATAAAAGGGAATTGATTTTACAACTATTGCATACACAACACTTGTTGTATAATCAAATTATAGATATGATCTGTTCACCCCTCAAGCAACAAAATCTTCACTTTGTTGCATAAGCCACAAATCACGAAATATGTCTTATCATTCTGGAATGGAGGTATTTTAATGACTGAGGAAAACACGGATTTGCGTTCAATTCGAACAAGAAAGTTTATTATTGATTCCTTTATAGAACTCTTGGAAAAAAAGGATTTCAACAGTATCACAATCAGTGATATTACAAAGGGAGCCATGATTAACCGGGCAACCTTTTATCGTCACTTTCTCGATAAATATGATTTGCTTGAAAAAGTGATAAAAGAAGATTTACTGGAGAATGTACTAAAGGAATTGTCGAATAATGAAGAGTTCAGCGAGGAAATGCTAAAGAGTTTGTTCTTATCTATTACTACATTCCATATGGGCTTATCAACCCGATGTCAAAGAAGTTATCATGATATGAGCGTGAATATCGAAGCCATTTTAAAAAAGGAGCTTGAACAGATTATTTTTCATTTACTATTAAAGAAATATAAGGATCAAGGTGATGAAAAGTTAAGAATGAACTCGACCATGTTAAGTTGGATGATTTACGGAGCTTCAATTGATTGGAAAGAGAACAGTAATAAATCACCTGAAGATTATTTTGAAGATGCAAGTTTGTCTATTAGGCAATTATTAAAGAATGAAATAGTATAAAGTTTCTTTAGTAAAAAGGCGTTACTCCAAGTGGATATAACGCTTTTTGCTCTTAATACAGCAATTTTTACAGTCTGGATAACAATTATATCGGATATTTGAAGCATTATTAGACCAGTAATTATTGAATCAAAAAGACTGGATCACTATTAGACCCAGCCTGGTTTCGTATTTATTTTACGATTGAAATAACTGATTGAATAAGACTGCCCGCTGCTCTTCCCACTTCCTTTACCGTTTGGATACCAACTATAAAGCAGTTGGGAAGAACTTTTTAGCATGGGAAAGAGGAAAATAACAGCTACATATATTAGAAGAAAGATAAGGAAGCAAGGGTAAAGCCTTAACTATTATTCTCCCGTTTCGGCAAATCGTTTAATTTTTTCACCAATTTCATCACGAACACGTTGGAAAACAGCCCATTTTTCTTCTTCCGTTCCTTCTGCTTTTGCAGGGTCATCAAATCCCCAATGTTCCCGTTTTACATTAGGCGGTGTAACAGGGCATTTATCTTTCGCATCACCACAAAGAGTAACAGCTAATTCAGCGTTGTTTAGTATTTCCGGTTGGATAATATCAGAAGTTTGGTTTGATATGTTAATTTCCACTTCATTCATTGCTTTAATCGCATTCGAGTTCAGTCCATGTGCTTCAATTCCAGCACTCTTTACTTCCCATTCATCTTGATTTAAGTATTTTTTTGCCCATCCTTCAGCCATTTGGCTTCGGCAAGAATTCCCGGTACATAGAAAGTAGATTATTTTTTTAGCCATAACTCATTCTCCTTTAGAAAAATAGTAATGAAATAAAGAGTCCAATTAACGTAATAAATAGGATAGGTATCGTTAGGACAATACCGGTTTTAAAGTATGTTCCCCATGATATTTTCACACCTTTTTGTGATAAAACGTGAAGCCATACTAATGTGGCAAGTGAACCAATTGGAGTGATTTTGGGACCTAAATCCGATCCAATAACATTTGCATAAACAAGGCTTTCTCTTATTAAACCTGACGTATTAGTTTCCGAAATTGCTAAAGCATCAACCATTACAGTTGGCATATTATTCATAACCGCAGATAATATAGCTGCAAGAAAGCCCATTGAAACAGTAGCAATAAACAATCCTTCCTCAGCCACATTTTGAATCACACTTGCCAAGACGGACGTGAGCCCCGCATTCCCTAATCCATAAACAACTACATACATTCCAATCGAGAAGAACACAATATTCCAAGGGGCTCCTTTAATCGCCGCCTTCGTATTGACCGCTTCACTTCTTCTAGCCATTAGAATAAAGAGTATCGCAATAATCCCTGCCACAATGGATACAGGAATATTAATGAATTCGCTAGTAAAGTAACCAATTAGTAAAACTGCAAGAACAAACCATGAAAGGTTAAACAATTTTTGGTCTTTAATAGCTTCTTCTGGTTTTCTTAATTTAGATAGATCATATGTTTTAGGTATACTTTTTCTGAAATAAATAAGTAGAACTGCAATAGTTGCAATTAGTGAAAAAATGTTTGGAATAATCATTCTCGAAGCATACTCAAGAAACCCAATTCCAAAGAAATCAGCAGACACAATATTTACCAGGTTACTTACTACAAATGGTAGTGAAGTTGTATCGGCAATAAAGCCACTAGCCATAATAAACGGAAACACCATTTTTTCTTTAAAATTCAAGTTTCGAACCATGGCAAGTACAATTGGTGTTAATATTAATGCAGCCCCATCATTGGCGAATAGGGCAGCAACAATAGCACCTAAAATACTTACATAGGCAAACATTTTAATTCCATTTCCCTTTGCAATCCTCGCCATATGTAGAGCAGCCCACTCAAACAAACCAATTTGATCTAATATTAATGAGATAAGGATGATTGCAACAAACGATAATGTTGCGTTCCAAGTAATGTCTATCACTTCTAAAACATCACTAAAACCGACAACTCCTACTAAAAGGGCGATGATTGCCCCACCACAAGCGGACCAACCAATATTTAATCCTTTAGGCTGCCAAATTACTAGGACTAGAGTAGCTACAAAGATTATGATTGCAAGTATAAGCGTTGTTGACAAAATAATACCTCCAAATTTAACAACAAGAAATTCGTGTACCTTTTTCTTCAAGTGCTTTTAATTTATAATCTTGATTAGGTAGTTGATCAAGAATGGGTTTAATAAATTGATAATACTCGTTTCTTTTATTTACTGAATAAAATATCCATTGTCCTTTCCTTTCTTCCGTAACTAATCCTAAATCTTTCAATTTACGTAAATGTTGGCTGATAGATGGCTGACTAGATTGAAATATTTCAACAAATTCACAAACACAACAAGCCTGATTATCTATTAACTTCATCATTGTTAGCCTTGTTTTGTCGCCAAGCAATTTTAAAATTACAGCAGCATTCTCCATTTCGATGGTTGTTTGCAACACCTAATTCCCCCCTTGCAATTCTAAACCTATATAATCATATAACTATATACTTATATGTTCAAGTAAAAAAATATCAAACTCACTTTCCTTCCTCTTTTAAACCCTCATACGCATTTGTAAAACGTTCAAAAGAAATGTTCCCAAGTGTTTTTTTGTCTTTCTGAAATAGACGCTCAAACGTGATTTCCTTTGCCTTTTCTAAGGTGCATTTTCTACTACTCATAATTAATTTAAGATATGCTATGAAGTATTCTTTACTTAAATTACCACCATTATTAATAAGCATCAATATGACCTCCATAAAAGGGAAAGTTATTCAACTCCCCCTTCTGATTACACAATTTTAGCAGCATGAATTTGAACTACAAGAAGCGTTCGTTACTTTAAGATTCGTACTACATACACCCGTTTCAGGTAATTCTAACTCGACCTTCTCAGAGGCTCCATAATCTCCTGATAAATATGCCACTACAGACCGAACCTGCTCATATCCTGTCGCCATTAAAAATGTTGGTGCTCGACCATAACTTTTTGCTCCAACGATATAAAAATCTTTTTCGGGTTGCCGTAATTCCTTTTCCCCATGAGGACGTACCGTTCCACAACTATGAATATTCGGATCAATTAGTGGTGCAAGAGCCTTAACACTTTCTGTTGCTGTATCAATGCTGGTCCTTACTTCCCGAAGTATTGAAAAATCTGGACGGTTCCCAGTATTAACAATCATTTCATCTATATCTGAATAAGTTTTTAAGTCACCCTTAGTCTCCCCTACTAGCTCGATTTTTCCATTTTTACCTTTAACGTATTGAATCATAAAAGGAGTAATAACTTGAACTACGCCAGAATCCACTAATTTGTGTATACGACTTCCTAAATCACCTCTCGCCTCGAGAGCATCCAGTTCCTCGCCTCCGTAAGCATTTTCAACCCTCTCTTTTCTTAAAACCCATACTATTTCTGTTGCGGGGTATTCATCTTTTATTTTTGCTAACTCTAATAATGAATTGATGGCAGAATGGCCACTTCCAATAACAGCAACACGTTTATTTAGATAACGGTTTTTCTCTACCCCTAGAATATCTGGGATGCCATAGAAAATTTGATTTTTTATTCCCTCCTCTCCTTTTAACCAAATGCCGTTTGAATTTGCTGGATTAGGATTACCCCAGGTTCCAGTTGCATCAATAACCGCCCTCACCTCAAACTGTTTAAACTCCCTATTTTGCTCAGCAATAATCACAAAAGGTTGTTTTTCCCGATTAGCCGTTTTCATTTTATCCATGCTTTTTCGGCTAATTGAAAGAACCTTTGTATTAACAAATAACGAATTTTTAATTTCAGGGGTATTTGCTAACGGCTTTAAATATTGCTCAACTAAGTCTTTCCCAGTAGGTAATTCATTTAGGTCTGGCTCATTCCAATCTTGTTTTTTAAGAAGTTTAGATGCAAATTTATCAATGTTATATCTCCAAGGAGAAAATACTCGAACATGGCCCCATGTTAGGATATTCGCCCCAACTTGAGATCCAGATTCTAAAAGAATAAATTGTTGATTATATCTTACTAAATGGGCTGCTGCTGCAAGACCTACAGGACCAGCCCCAATAATTGCAACGGGTAAATGTTTGCTTTCTCCATTATTAGTATCTTTCAATTCCTTTTCAGCTTGACAACAGGTCGGTTTGATTTCTATCCATTCCATTTTCATCTTTCCTCTCTTTAAATTTTTATAAAGAAGATTACTTCGACTTTGTAATTGAGATATTTGCTGTATGTAAAACACTGAAGCATAGATTAACACGTTGTATCTAATATTTTTTCCATTGCCATTACATCTACAAATTTGCCATCAAGAACTCCTTGATTCTTAAATACCCCAACTTGGCGGTACTGCAATTTGTTATATAATCCTTGACCTAAAAGATTGAATGGGAAAGTAAATAAAACCAACTTATAAAAATCGTGATTCAATGCTTCTATTTCAAGTTGTTTTAGCAATTTTTGACCAGCCCCCTTTCCTCTATAGTCACGATGGATATAGACAGAAATTTCACCTACTCCTTTATAGGCATCTCTTTGATTATAGGGACTTATGGCTGCCCATCCGACGATGCTTTTTTCTTCATTCTCTGCGACTAACCCAACGTATCTCCCTTGATGATTGTTAAACCAAGAATGGATATAGTCTTGATCTTTCTTTCTAGTTTCGAGTGTGGCAACCCTGTCAACTATTCCTTGATTGTATATCTCGAGAACTTCTATCAAGTCTGTCATTTCGACCTTTCTAATGATCATTAAGTACCCTCCTTTAATTGCTATTATCAACACTTGACAAAGTCAAATATTTTCTTAAAAGAAAACCACTATTTATTTAGTGGTACAACAACCAGAACCAGATCCATCATTCATCTTCATGGCACTCAGTAAGATCTGTAAACTATCTATAACCTGATTCTGTTTATCATTTGGAATAAACCCTAAAATCTGCCCAATGTATTGATTCATTTGACCGGAGATTTCGTTTGCTTTTACTTGACCTTTTTCAGTAAGTAATAAAACAACATAACGTCTATCGTTAGGATCAGGGGTTCGAGAAACATACCCTAATTCCACCACTTTATTGATCTGCCTACTTAGCATTCCGGTATCCATAGATAATTTCTCGGCCAGATCAATTAAGGAAATGCGGGGGTTTTTATCCAATTCATATATAATGTGACTTTGCAGGACTGTTATTCCGCAACATTCTGAACCTTCACGCTGTAACAAACCAAAATCACGAACCAATTGTTGAAGAATCTCTCTGATCTCAATTGCTTCATTAGAACTAATCATTTCTGTCACCTCAAAGTAAATGATACAATCAATAATTGACTTTGTCAATCGTTAATTAAGACTTTTGAAAGGAGATTGAGCGAAAAAGGTACAAAACCCAATGGGAACAGGGTTAAATACAGCTACACATCTGAACCAAATATCTTCCTAAAATTAGTCTCCAAAAATTCTGCCATTTTAGTAGCCTGAAAAGCCCATTTCTGCCCCTTTGTTTCAGGATAATAAACAAATCCTCCGTTATCAATATCAAGAATCTTTTTAAACCTTTGTGGGTAAAGAATACTTTCCTTTATCCAATCTGATTTTTTATTTATACGTTTTTCAAGGTCTTTCATACTCCAATAGACACCTAACAATTCACTCTGTTTTAATTCTTCATATTCAACTTTTGTTATAATCACCATATCATCTGGAATTGTTATTACAATTTCTGCATGTAGTTTTTGCAAGAATTCAACCACCCATTATATATCTTTTTATAAATAAGAAAAAATATTTCTTGTTCTCTCCCCATATATACAAAAATCCCTCCATATTAAGGAGGGATTTTTGGCACATGAGAAGTCGCCCGTACTTCTCAAATTTTGAAATATTACATCTTTGAGCACTCGTCTCAAAGTATTTTGTATTAATATTATATTCAGCTACATTAATTTCATTCATTATTTTGATTAAAATAGTACAGGGGACTCACACGTAGCCCCCATTTGAATAATTTTACATCTACCACACTCGTGAGTAGCTATTTTGTACCTTTATAATAACATAATACAATAGATCTGTCTAATATATTTTTAGTAAATACATTAGCTTCCCAAAATGCTTAATTCCTCTATCTTTCTTTCCTTTTCTGATAGTTCAGATTCTAATGTATTAATTTTACTTTTTAGCTTTTCTATGTACACCAATTTGTCATCCAACATATTATTTATTGTAACGTAATAATGCTTTACATCAAGGGCGATAGCTATAGCTTCGTCAACTCTCTTCATTTCATCCTTGCTCAAGGAGGAAATATATTCACCTAGTCTTGATTTACTAACACATACTATATTTCCTAATAAGACATTTCCGTCAAGAATTAAATTACCATCCCCATCAAACTTGTCCGAAATCGGGATTACAACAGGTAAGGTAGAAGAAGTATGAGTTATTGGAGCAACAATTACATTGGGTGAAGTTGAATTTGCGTCATCTCTTTGCAATATGACACAGGGTCTTTCTTTAGATTCTTCACTTCCTACTCCATAACCAAGATTACACTTGTATACCTCACCACGTTTAACAACTCTTTTTTTGGCCTTATTCGCAATACTATCCAAAAAAAGTTTTGTCTTCAACCATTCTAAGTACCTTTGAGTTTTAGATAGATCTATCTGCATTAAATTATTTCCCCCTATTATATCTCTTTAATCAATAATACCACATCCTAGTTATCAATTTTGTAATTTTTCTTTTCTCTACTATGTCCCCATAGAAAAAATACGTTCCACCGCCCCTTCCCCTTCTCACTCACCTCAACTCCCTCTCCCCCAAGGGCTCATGCCCCTTTTATTTAGCTGTCTTAATGTCGGTATCTCCCTCTCACTCTCCTCAAACCCTTGCGGTTCTAAGACCAACCCCTCTTACCTCGCCTTTTTTCTTCCCTCCATTATGTTATTAAGTTCTTCCCCAAAACCCCCATTTTCGCCCTCCTTTTTCCGTTCTGGATTGTATCGAATATTCGGACAATGTTAAAGAGTTGGTACCGATAATGATGAAAGAATCAGGAGAAAAGAAAGGAAATGCAGCAATTCTAGGATGGTATCACAGTTAGGAAACACACTGAGTAGAGATTGGAAATCCTACGGATTTATTGATTGGAAAAACGATTGAAACCCTTATGGAACAAGGGAATAGACAGTTATTGAGCAAAAGAAAAAGACTGGATCACTAATGGACCCAGCCCTGAATTTTAATTGATTTTTTATTGAAAAAACCGATTGAGTAACGATTGATTACATAATAGACTGCCCGCTGCTCTTCCTGCTTCCTTTTCCGCTTGGATACCAACTATTTAGCATTGGGTACCGACTTTTTAGCGTGGGGAAGTGGAAAGTAACAGGGACATAACAATTGTTGCTTTGAAATAAAGTTTGATCAAAAATATCACACAAACCCTAATTCTACAACGAATATAAAGAATCCATTTTGAAAAAAGATTGATTAAAATGGATTCTTTATCAGCAGATTCAAGTGTCGTTTTTATAAAAAAGTTTGATCATTTCGTAGTGGTGTTAATCTAGTAAGCATATACAACTAATTTAATTACATAACTCAAATTCACTGCCCTTTTTGCTTCAGCGTAGGTGTTTAATTTCCTGAATTCAGATTGATGGTCTTCTAATCCTCTTAGAACATCTATTTCAAGAGATATCCTTGGAGTTACACCCTTATTATTAATATCCAAGTTAGCCTCGAATTCTTTCATTGACTTCGCTAGAATATCCCATTCAGATTCTGAATAATGTTTTGTAGCAATGTATGCTTTCTCTATCACACTTCCCACAGTAATATTTAAAGTTAAATTCAAACTAATACCTTCTAATTCCCTATAAAAATCTTGAAGTAGTTTTTCTTCCAACCTATCTATTAAACCTTGTCTAATTTCTTCATTTAATTTTGCTTGTTCATTCTCCCAACAAAAAATAATGGAGAACCCAAATAAAGCAACATCCACGCCTAAGCATTTTACCTCTTGAAATTTATATGGACCCTCTATCGGATTAACCCCCGAATTT